>SDWK01000814.1 GCA_004195335.1 Shewanella sp. | reverse complement strand
CCTTATTATGGGCCCGACCACGGGCGCGTGATCTGGTATCGGATATCGATTAGTATAACTAGAGGAGAGAGTATGACCTCCCCCAAAAAGAGCGGTGCCAAGCCACTGATCATTTTAGTATTGGTATTTTTACTTCCTATTGTTGCCGCCAAAATTATACTGAGCCTGAATCTTTATCATGGCGGTGCGACCAATAAAGGAGAGCTACTCTCCCCTGAAATCAATTATGCCAGTCTGGCAATGGAAAATCCCAGACCCCGTGAGTGGCAGCTTCTTTATCTGCTCCCCAGCGATTGTGACGCCCTATGCCTAGACCGTCTCTATATCCTCAAGCAGAGCCATGTCGCACTTGGCCGAGAACAAAATAGGGTCCACACCTTAATTTTACTGGCCGAAAATAGTGATATCTCGGCGCTAACACTTCACTCTTTCGAAACTGTCAAAGCCAGTATCCCAATGATAGATATGCTCAATGACCAACAAATGATCATTGTCGACCCTCTGGGGAGTTTAGTCATGCGTTACCCTAAGGTCGCAGGTAGAGCCAAACAGATTCTGCAAGGTAAATCCCTGGTTTCAGACTTAAGAAAAATGCTTAAGTTATCGAGGGTTGGTTAATGAAAAACCTATCGCTATTTTTAAGCGTCACCTTAGTTTTTACCCTCTGCGTTATTCTTATGGGCGCCTATACAAGGCTCTCCGATGCAGGGCTGGGTTGTCCGGACTGGCCAGGATGTTACGGCATGATCAAAGTCCCTAGCCAAAATCACGAATTGGCTCAGGCATTAGATTCATTTCCAGAGCATCAAGTTGAACAAGAGAAAGCTTGGCTCGAAATGATCCACAGGTATATCGCCGCCACACTCGGGCTGTTAGTGCTGATGATCTTAGTGATCTGTCTTAAAAATAAAACAACGCCCAAGAAACTACCAACATTCATAGCCCTGCTTATCTTGTTTCAGGCCGCTTTGGGTATGTGGACAGTCACGATGAAGTTAATGCCTGTGGTTGTCATGTCTCACCTTATTGGTGGCTTCACGTTAATGTCGCTATTACTCCTGCTCTATTTAAGAACGAAACCCTTAAGGATCCCGGGCGGAGACAGTCGAGCAAGAAAATTAGCTCCACTTGCGGCTGCAGCATTAGGCGTACTGACCCTGCAGGTCATTCTCGGCGGCTGGACCTCATCTAACTATGCCGCGCTGGCATGCACCTCCTTGCCTATCTGCGAAGGAGACTGGTATAACAATTTACGTCTTATGCAGGCTTTCAATCCTTTCCAGGGAGCCCATGACAGCTATGAGTTTGGGGTATTGGATTACGCTTCCCGAATGACAATCCATGTCACCCATAGATTCGGCGCCATAGTGACCGCCGCCGTCTTACTCTGGTTAGCCTATAAATTGCAGACACAGTCTCGAACACCACAATTAAAACGTGCCGCTCAATTGTTATTTCTACTGCTATGCCTGCAGGTCGGACTGGGGATCAGTAATGTTGTTTTACACCTGCCACTGGGAATCGCGGTATCTCACAATGCAGGCGCCGTGTTCTTGATCATGAATCTCGTTTTTATCAACTATGCCTTATGGCGTAAAGCCTGACTAAATAGGCACTCGAGAATGACAAAGGTAATTAATTCTAAGGCTGACAGCCTAAGCGAGGAATAAGTATGGCCAAACAACTTTCGATTCCATCTGCAACAACTGACAGCAAAAGCTACGCTCTCGCATGGCGGCCATACTACGAAATGACCAAGCCAAAGGTCGTTGCGCTTATGCTGCTTACCGTTTTAGTGGGCATGTGTCTCGCCGTGCCGGGAAGCGTCCCTCTGCAACCATTAATCATCGGCATGATGGGAATTGGTATGATGGCTGGAGCGGCCGCTGCATTTAATCATCTTATCGATCGCAAAATCGATGGGTTAATGGCGCGCACTTATAATCGACCACTTCCCAAGGGACGAGTCTCTATTCCTAAGGCCCTCACCTTTTCAATCACTCTGGCTATCTTGGGCTTTGTTTTGCTTTATACGCTCGTCAATGAACTTACCGCCTGGCTGACCTTTGCAAGTTTAATCGGCTACGCCCTCGTTTATACCGCTTATCTTAAGCGGGCTACCCCGCAAAATATTGTCGTTGGTGGTTTAGCGGGGGCAATGCCTCCTCTGCTAGGCTGGACATCTGTAACGGGTGAATTTCATGGCCATGCGCTGTTACTGGTCATGATTATTTTTGCTTGGACGCCGCCGCACTTCTGGGCGTTGGCAATTCATAGAAAGGCAGAGTACGCGAAAGTCGATATCCCCATGCTTCCGGTCACACACGGAACTGAATTTACCAAAACCTGTATCTTGCTCTATACCGTGCTCTTGGCTATTGCCTGTCTCTTACCCGTACTGGTCGGCATGTGTGGCCCCGTCTACTTAGTTGGTTCAACCCTGCTAAGTTGTGGCTTTATCTATAAAGCATGGGAGCTCAAGTTTGATGATAAACCGGGCCTGGCGATGCAGGTCTTTCGCTTCTCGATTTATCACCTAATGTTACTCTTCATCGTTCTTTTGGTAGACCACTATCTATGGGTATAACTCGAAGATTCGAATACCTTTTAATCAAGCTTAAGCATTGGAAAATCGTAGCCGATGAATAAACGTTTAGCTCAGGTTATGGCCATTCTTCTAGCACTTGTCATCGTAGGTCTGGGAAGCTTCACTGCCATTCAATTTCAGTCGACTGATGAGCTGGAGAGTCAGATAGAATTATCCAATAGTTTTATCTACCCAGCCCCAAAAAAACTGCCGCCATTTCAGCTGATGGAGCAACATGGTAAACCATTCTCCAATACAGATTTAGAGGATAAGTGGAGCCTGTTATTCATAGGCTACACCTCTTGCCCCGATGTTTGCCCAACTACAATGGCTAAACTCTCGGCGGCTTACCCCGAACTGTTAAAGTCTGCTGACATACAGATTATTTTTCTCTCCGTCGACCCACAAAGAGATACACAGGAGAAGCTATTAAACTATATGGATTTCTTTAACCCCAAATTCATCGCATTAACAGGAGACCATGCCCAACTCTTCCCGCTGACACGAAGTCTAGGCTTCGTATATGTCATGGTCGGTGAGGGCGAAAACTATCAAATCGATCATAGTGCATCGATGGCACTGATCTCCCCCGCAGGAGACAGAGTGGCCATCATCAAACCAAAGTCATCATCTCCCGGTACATTTCCTCAAATAACCTCACAAGCCCTGATTTCCGACATTCGTCAGATAACGCAAAGAGAAAGCAGGTAAAAACCAATATATACATAGT
>SDWK01000534.1 GCA_004195335.1 Shewanella sp. | reverse complement strand
CTTAAGTATGGTTGTTGCGATAGTTACGATCATTTGATGAATATACTATCAGTAGGACTACTGGGTCTAAGATTAAGGAGCCGCGTCAACACATTTCATTTTATGAGAAGTGTAGATTCAGCCCCCTTCATACATTTTACCGATTAACTAGCTCGACGCTGACTTTTAACGGTCGAATATTTCAAATCAGTTATGTAATGGGACAATACACTTACTGATCTAACCTTATCTTCGCTAAACAAGGTGTAGTTAACGCCATTGCCAACAGAACTTTTGAATTTAACACCATCAAATTGCGATTTCTTTATCAATTCGCAGAGATACTGAGTTGGTAAATATTCCAGCTCAGCAACTTCAGGTGTAATTGGCTTCGAAAGCTCTTCGCCGAGGTGACACAAAAACTCAACATCGTACCTAAGACGAAGCAGGTATTCTTCATCACCTTGATTGAATGCAACCTTAAAGGGGGAGATGTCTTTTCGGGGATTGATAAGATTTAAAACCTCTAGCGTGTCCGATATCTTGAACTTGCAAATAGATACGTTGTTTCCTGGATGAGGACGTGTTTCTGCAATAGCTGTTTCGACATTTGAAGCCGCATAGAAATAGGGGATACCCACCGGGTTTGCACGACCACCGCTAGCACGTTTAGCAGGGGGCATTCCCATTTCTGATTTCTTGAATTGCGGGATACCATTTTGAATTCTTGCACGGAAAACATCACCGCATACTTTTTCTTTTAGACTCCTGAAAAGTAACGGCAGATAATCCCGGTCCGGTTGATTTTCAGGAAAGAAACGGTGTGTAGAGATCAATTCACCACAGAAATTAACCCATTTGTCTTTGGGGCTGATTTCAGTCATTCGGGAGGGTGTAAAAAATTTACTCCCTAAACTTGGGTCTCCAATTATTTCTCCCAAAAGCTGAACACTGGTCAATCTGTCATGACCTATGAAAATTTCCCAGTCATCAGTGATGCAGTCAATAATACACTTGCCATCCCCGCCTGTAGTTTCACTGTAAATAGAGAGCAAAAAATCAAATTCATCCATTAATTCAATGGGGTCTATAAGTGGGCTGTTTTCATTTTTGCAATAGCCGCAAGTCCCAATTTGAGATTCAGGTGTATTGATTTTTTCTGAGAGATATTCGTCATTAAAACAATTAGCGCAACAGTACATTATTATTTCCCCGCGCTAAGGAGGTTCGCCATGAGTTCAATATGATGATGCATAGAGAGCTTTTTTACATATCCAAGCCCTGGGAAATGTTGTCTTCCATGAAGGTCAAGGAATACAGTCACTGCCGCTGTTTGGTCAATTAATGATTGATCTGAATTAACTTCATTGACCAGTTTTTGCAGCGCCTCTGAAAATTTACCTGCAACGTCTTCCAAGGTATCAACTCGGTCAGATACAAAATGATTGATGGCAATAGTATCGTCAGCCGCAGGATCGGAATATGTCAGATGGATAGCAACTGCCCGCGCTGGTCCGCCACCATTTCTGAATCCCTTGCCGACAATCAAATAATCACCAAAACCGTCACAACCCACATCTTCGTATGTTAAATACAATTCGGATAAAGGCTCTGATAGCGGGTATTCCCGATTGTTTCGACTAATAAACTTATCTTCAACAAGGATGCGATTTGCCCCCTTAAAGTGCTTTCGATAAAGAGTTGAGCTATGGGAGCCAACAAAAATGTGAGCTGTGATATTTGGCGTTGTTTCCTCAATGACAGCTACAAGCCCTTTGCTATCAGAAAAACCATCATGGATTACAGCAGTGGGCACAGCATGTTCAGTGAAAAAATTCCTTGCTAACTCCAACTGGTCTGGTTTTGACGTGAGGTTGAGCCCAGCTGAATAGTTTCCATAGCCCTGAAGAAGTCCATCAAAAATATGCTCCCAAAGAGGGGAAGGATTTCGCTCTAGATCACCAACACCGGGATTGGCAACTAGAATAAAATGGCATTGGTTTTCAATCAGTTTTTCAATAGTTCGCTTCAGAGGTGAAAAATTATTTTTGACTGGTTCGATGATCGGGACAAAGCCCCACTCCGCAATTCTGGGTGCCAGTTCTCGCAACATGATCAACTCAAACTGCTTACCCCGTACGAATGGATAATACATAAACCCCTCCAAATTTAAGGCAAATTACATAAAGGTTGTTGAAATACTTTGATTCAATAGATCGGTAAGCCGAGTGCGCTCCAAATTCGTCAAGCGGACCGATAATGAAGCAGCTTTGAGACTGTGGGGAACCTTCATAATGAAGTCTGCCAGCCGCGTAGTCTGCTTACGCGTTTTGAGTACTTCGACCATACTATCATGAGCTATTTCGGGAGAAAGGCGTTCGAAAAACTTCTTAGCCTCTCCATGAATCAGAGTATTTGGGACGTGACTCAACGATTCGCCAAAGAAATCCTTGATGATCTTTAAGTATTCCTGGCGTTGCAGGGAGTTGAAAATAACCGCCGGATCAACATTCTTTTTATTGCTGCCCGCTTCACGGCGGCACTCGTTTACTTTAAATTGATACTTCCCTTCAGCCAAAACCATAACACCTATCTCTTGTGGAACACGCGCGGCAACAGCCTGATAAAGCCTTTCAGTGGTAATGACTGTAATGAAGTCAAACACTTTCCTGTAAGCATCGAGTTGGCGATCTATTCTCTCAAAGCTGTCCATTTCGGATTTGATTTCATATACATGAGAGGTCCCATTAAGCACAACCGCATCAGCCATACAATTATCAGATCTAAATTCTGTCAACATGGAAGCTGTGTTTAGGCTGTGCTTACCTAGAAGAATTTTTTCAGCAATAGCGTTTTTATAAATATATTCGTGGCGGTATTCACGAATTAGACGATCAAAAATTGCATCATAAAATTCGCCTACAGTCATTTCTGTATCATACGCATCTAAAAGATGGTGCTGACTGGATAATCTGCTAGCAATGGGTGAGTGCCCGGTGCGGGCAAGTTCACGCAATACCCCGGAAGAAAAGAAGCGAGCCAATACGGGCCCGATGGGTCCTTCTGGTATGTATTTTTGTTTCTTTTCCACCGACTGCCTCACAAATAGAAGATATTTGTATTGGTTATAATATGCCATCATAAGGGCTTTATGGACAGCGCCAAATCTCGGGTACAGAAAACTTGATTCGACCCAGCAGGAAAGAAAAGTCAAAGGGGACGCCCATGTAATTATGCTTTTCTCCAAATGCCCCCTGTGCCATACTCTTGATCATGCCAAGACAATCTCGCATAGATGCACCCGGCGCATTACATCATATTATCTGTCGAGGTATCGAGCGTAGGCCC
>SDWK01000272.1 GCA_004195335.1 Shewanella sp. | reverse complement strand
CAACGAAGCCATTACCAGAGGGGAGCGGGTGTCCATGTGCAAGAGCGCAAACGGCACGGCCTGCACCACCTCTGGGGGATGGCAGCAGGGGTGGATCGTATTCGTAGATTCAAAGACTGAAGATGTCCCCGGGATAGGGTTGGTGGAAGTAGGTGAGTCTATTTTGAGAGTGTTTGATGAGTTTTCCGGTGGTGTCACTCTATCTGGAAATACGAATGTCGAAAATCACATCTCTTTTTTACCCACCGGTTTTACTCAAAGAACAGACAATCCCAGCCAATTTAGTAATGGTACGTTTACTCTCACTAGTGGGGGGAAGACTACTTCGATTGTGTTTAACAGGATGGGCCGCGTACTTGTTCAATAACAAGGGGGGGGAGATGGGCCTTAGAATATTATCTAAAAGCAGCAGAGGTTTCACGCTCATCGAGGTGCTCGTAGCTGTATTGATTCTGTCCGTCGGTCTCCTCGGCCTTGCCGGGCTGCAGGCCCGAGCCCTCCAGTCCACGGGCGGTTCGCAGATGAGGACTTTTGCCAATCAGCACGTATATGACATTCTCGACCGGATGAGGTCCAACTGGCAGAACGCAGGAGACTACGTGGTGGCCATCGGTGACGACCTAAGCACCAGTACGGTAACGGGCCTACCCCTTGAAGATATGCAGGCATGGAAGGACGCGATAAGCTTGATGCCCGGCCCCGGCGACGGTTCAATTGCCGTAGATCTGGTGTCCATCACGGCACCTCCTGTCATCGATGTGACTATTACTGTGCAGTGGCTCGAAAGCGGAGTGACAGAGCAGATTCAGGTGGAGAGCCGGTTATGAAGATGTTCCGTTCTCTGAGGAATACGAAGGGCTATAGCCCCATTGAAATACTTATTGCTGTTGCGATCAGTATGGTTGTCATGGGGGGTGTCTACAGCACCTTCAAGGGTTCTACCGATACGTTCAGGTATCAGGAGTCGATGGCACGTCTTCAGGAAAACGGGCGGTTTGCTGTAGAGATACTTAATCGAGAGATGCGTATGGCGGGGTATACCGGTTGCAGTAATGTGTCTGTACCTTTTAATGCGCTCAATGACAGTACAACCTATGTTTATAAGTTTGATGAGCCTATAAGTGGATTCAATGCAAATGCTGATAATACTTGGACCCCTACACTTGATGCCAGTATCGATCAAGAGCTTTCTGGTAGTGATGTTGTTGTTGTGCGCTCTGTTGATTCAACTGAGAGTGTCTATATATCAAAAATAATGGATAATCCAAGTGTGACAATGCAAACGCTACTTACTGACAGTATAGGGCAGTTTGATGTAGCTATGATTTCAGACTGCGAATCTGCCGCTGTTTTTCAAGTGACAACCATGGGCTCAAGCGCAGGGAAATCTCAAGTTAATCATAATACTGGTGCTGTCACTGAAGGTCCTGGAAATTCAACAGCTAGCTTGGGGCACTCTTTTTCAAAGGGGGCCCAGATTCAGAAAGTAAGCACTAAATCTTTTTTTGTTAGAAATAACCCCGATGGGGTCCCGGCACTTTATATGAAGCAGGGTACATCTAATGCTGTTGAGCTTATTGAGGGCATAGAGAGTATGCATATCACCTATGGTGAAAGTTCGGTCAAAATGGGACCGGATACCTGTAGCGTATCAAGTTATGTCACGGCTGACGCTGTGGCAGATTGGAATGCCGTCTGTTCAGTCCGCGTAGGTCTTTTTTTGCGCACCAGCGATCAGACCAAAAGAACTGCCGACACGGTGACGACTTACAATGTGAATGGCGCGGTTATTGGCCCCATGGATGACCGGTTTTTGCGACGAGTGTACAGCCAGACGATTCGCTTGAGGAACCGCCCCGCATTTGGGCCTTAAATAGAGGAGCTTTTATGGTCCGCTACGGAAAATCGATTCAAAACGAAAAGGGCAGCGTCCTGATTGTCGGAATGCTTCTGATGCTGGTAATGGCGATCATGGGGATAGCCTCCATGCAGTCCACCGGCCTTCAGGAAAAGATGGCTGGAAATCAGGGTTCCCGTGAAGTTGCCTTTCAGGCGGCAGAGATTGTCTTGCGGGAGGGGGAACGGGATCTCGATAGTCTTGTAAATCCAGATTGGGATGGTACCGACGGTCTTTATGACGAATGGGATACTGACGTAACGGATGTTCCTATTTGGGAGTCGATTAACTGGGATGATACGGATTCACGGGTATTTGCCGGGGCCGTAGCTGGTGTTGCGGCTGCCCCTCGCTATATTATCGAACGGTTGGTTAGGGACTCAGCTGAATGTACAGGAAATGATTCAATTGAAAGTAATCCTCTTACTTCTAAGCCAGCTGTTTATCGAATCACATCAAGGGCAACCGGCCGAACTAATTCTACGGTCGTAATATTGCAGACGACATTTAAAGATTGTGGTGTTTAGAGCGGCTGACGAATGGATTTCGCCGGAGGGTGGCTATGATATTTTTTAGATTTATATCTTTGTTGTTTTTAGTTTTTTATTCATCAATTGTCTCAGCTGGCACCATTTCACAAATGCCTCTTATCATGACCCAGGCTGTTGTTCCAAAGGTCATGCTGAGCATGTCAAATGACCACCAGCTTTATTTTTCTGCTTTTGCAGACTATGCAGATTTGAACGAAGATGGTGCTCAAGATTTAACATACATCCACTCAGTCGATTACTCCGGTTATTTTGATTCTACAAAATGCTATGACTACGACACGACAGATCTAAGATTTAACCCTATCTCTACAACCAACGATAAATACTGTACCTCCGGAAGTGGTGATTGGAGTGGTAATTTCCTGAACTGGGCGAGCATGGCCCGGGTTGATATAGTCAGAAATGTACTCTATGGAGGGCTTCGTGAGACAGATACTTCAAGTATCACGGTTCTAGAACGCAGCTACCTTCCTAACGATGCGCACAGTTGGGTCAAGTATTACAGCGGCAACGATATCGCTGATCTCACCCCTTTTACAGCCGGTAGTCTGCCTGTTACGGCGACCAGTTCCAGTCCTGTAATTATCGATGCCACCAGTAAAACTTTCTCTACAGACTTTGGCGGTGGTGAAGTACGATTGGGTGACCAAATGATCATAAGCCGCACGAGTGATCCCTCCAATTATAGTATGAGCGGAGTGGTGACAGCTGTTAACGGGAGCGACGTTACGGTTGACGTAAAGAAATCCTTTTTGGGCAGTGAAGGCAGTGGTCCCTTTTTTCCCTGGACTCTAAGCAACCCGACCCGTAAAGGCATCACCCTCTGCAACACTACTGTTGCTGCTGGTTACTCCCAGAGCGTCACGGATGCGCCGCTCATTC
>SDWK01000269.1 GCA_004195335.1 Shewanella sp. | reverse complement strand
ATGTGTATAAGAGACAGGTGCTAAAGCCAAACCATAAAGAGCATTTGCATTATCGGGCGCAGTATCCACCAACTGCGTAAACCCCTTCACCGCATCACTAAAATGGCCTGAATCCAAATCAATATAGGCCAGATTGCGAATAGCGAGCTCCATCCCCGAATCAACCTGCAGCGCATAAACAAAATGCTCACGCGCTCTAACCAAATCTTTAAGCCGGTAATAAGAGAGCCCCATGGCTCCTTGCAACATCGAGTTGTTCTGGTTATAACGTTCGGCTCGACGCAACAGATCAAGCCCCTCAGCAGGGTCTAAAAATGTAGACGCCGCAAGGAGTTCGGCAAAGATCCACGCAATACGCTTATCCTCAAGGAAAGAAAGATAAGTCGCCATTTCTCTAAACAAAATCGGTCCAATTTCGGGTTTAGCGGCTAAACCCCGTAATTGAACCTGAGATAATTGCGGTTGAAAATAACGAATGGCATATTGTTGGATAACAGCAGCGTTCTCAGCATTGGGTCTCACCATGACCGTTGCAAAGCGCTCAGCATAAACCGGCAGCCATCCCTCTGAACGGAAGGTGTCTTTTTCAATCTGGGTTGCGACAATAGCATATGAATGATTCCAGCGATCCCTGATCTCTTTACTGTGCAGGTAAGAGAGCAGATCAGTGAATATGCCTGGGTAGTTATAGTGAAATATTTTTCTTTCCGGAAATGCATAATACGCAAGATATCCGCCAAAACGATCGGAGTTATACATAGGCCCCTCAAGCCCTACAGCCCGAATGAATCGCTCCGAACCGACGGGGAAAAATTGTGAATAAAGTCCGGTTCCAAACCTGAATCCCTGACTAATCGGGTAAGAGTTCAGCACCTTAAATCCCAAAGTTATTTGCAGAACCAACCCCAAACAAACTGCAATAGTGGCAATCTTACTCCAGCGCGGCAACCGACCAGACACCCTCTCCCAAAGAGATGTCCCCATGTCTGCAATCATCGGCGCAGCGACAATTGCAAATACAGCAATAGATCGACTGAAACGAAGAGACAAATACAAAAAGGGTAAAAGAATGAGGAGGTAATAAATATTAATTTTTCGAATATTCACAACAAACAATGAAAGAACCCGAACCACACCAACCCAGTATGCCAAGAATTTTAAACTCATCGGGGGCATAAATTCAGCGGTCAAGCCAAGTAGAGGATTATCTCCGATCACGATCGAAAATGCAGCATAAGACCTTAGACCATAAGGACTCACCAGCGAGATCAATATGGTTATCCCTGCCCATATGTTTAGCCACCGATAGCTGACCTTAGGGTCCCGAAAATCTGAACAACTCTCGCTAGAGGCATTTTTTGATTTTAAACTTCTTAAAAGTTCACAAAATAAAAAAACCGCGGCAAAGACAAACCCATAAATAGCACCATGCAAAACATCCCATAGAATGAAAACAACAGGAACTAAAATGATGTATTTTTTGCTCAACCGTCCTGATACATATCCATAAAGCAAGAAAGCCAACAAAGCCAATCCCAGATAAGAAAACAACTGAGGCCTTGAGGTGTACCTGAAGATACCAGCCAAAATCATCCAAAATGAGACGAGACCAGAAAAAAACATATTGGCCCCAACAAATCGACAGGTCTTATAAACAAGCCCAAAGATGAACGAAGTCAATATAACCTTATAAAGAATAAGACCAGATGTCCCCATTGCCGAAAACATCAGAGACATGATGACCTGTGCGAGCCATGAGTGGTTAATAAATGGGGTTCCATTGGCAGAATATGAAAAGATTTCTTCACTAACAATTTTCCCCCCATCTACCATTGCTTTCCCATTGGCAAGGTGCCAAAAAGTGTCTGGATCGCGCACAGGAAATACAACCAGCAAGATTGCACAAACAAACAGCGCAAATAAAAAACCGGCCCGCAGTACATCATTCGGAGAAAAGTGATTCAATGATTTCATTATCGATGTCCCTTTATTAATAGCCCCCGGCACAGCCAGGGATTTGACTATTCGACCGCTTAAAACAGTGGCCGAAACGGCCGATAGACGTCCAGCATTATTAATGCCAATGCACTTTCATATATGGACTTCTGCCAACTACAGAATTTCCGTCGCCAGGATCAAACCCGGACCTAGCCTGAGCCAGCGCACTTAGGCAACAGCGAAGCAAGCCGCTCCAGTGCTACCCAGCCCAGCCTCGGGTTTACCCCCTCAAAAAAATAGGGTAGATTGCTTTCAGTCTGGTGTTGTGAACAAACCAGAAGGAAGCAAACACTTAGCATCCCTCAAGCAGGTGTCCAAGCGCTATTTCAGGACAGCTCGATTCCAAATACGACAGGTAATGTACACCATGCCAGCAAAAATAATGGCCTTAATGAATTCCAAAATGTGCGTCGCCATCTTTCTCTTTCTTTTTTCCATCGTTATTTATTCTGGATCCTTGAATAATAATTTCGTCTGGGACTCAGAGGGAGTTATCCTCAACGATCCAAGCATCCGTGATGTTGAGAATATCCCTTCATTTTTCACCGCCCCCCTAATACTAGGAGCGGAAGGAGAAGTCCTCGAGGGAGTCACCTATGCCCCCATCCGCTATTATCGTCCACTCTTATCCACGCTACACACCCTCGAATTTCAGCTCTTTGGTGAAAATCCCCTCGGCTACAAAATCGTCAATATTATCCTGAATGGACTGCTCAGTATATTGGCCTTCCTTCTCGTGCATTCAATGACGAATAGGGTCGATATCGCAACGCTATCCACCCTGATGTATGCAGCCATTCCGGCGCGTGCCGAAGCCGTATATTGGGTCTATTCGGACTCTCACATTCTCAGCGCCCTCTTCTCTCTTCTGGCGCTACTCGCCTACCGATATAGCAGGCGATGGACTGCTGTTGGCTGCTTCACAGTCGGCCTGTTATTCCAGGAGAGCGGCATTCTGCTTCCGCTGGTCCTTATCGTCCTGGAGGCGTCACATGCGCCAACAGCGGAGTCTAGACTTAAAAAATACGGCCGAGTGCTGCCCTATGCAATACTCGCGGGTGGCTACCTCTTCTTGCGGCAACAGGTTGCAGGGAAACTTCCACTGACCGACCTTGATCTTTGGCACCTTCTGAAAACCAGTAGCATACTGACACTGAAGTACGTCAAAATTTTCTTTCTGCCCGATGCCCCTGTGACCATATACCTCTATAAGGAAGAGATCCTCAACCAGGGCGCAGGACTGACTACCCTGGCTATTCTTGCCTTAACGATTCTGTTCGGACTTGGTATCGCCCTCTGGCGACACAACAAATCTCTATTTTTTTGGTACGCAT
>SDWK01000266.1 GCA_004195335.1 Shewanella sp. | reverse complement strand
ATAATAAACATCCATATTATGAGATCTAATGCATGATAAACGTTACCCGGGAGGTGATCTCTGGAGAGTGCCAGAATATCATTGAAATAATAACTTAGAAGAAAATAGGCGGAGAATGCAACCACCGAGAATTTTGCGATACCTTTAATCAGTTCAACAACTGCCTGAACCCCAAACATTCGCTTAAAGCCATTAATCGGATTCATCTTATCTGTTTTAGGCATAAAAGCCTTGGTGGAGAAGGTAATGCCACCCAAGATTATATTGCCCAAAAATGCCATGAGAGCAAGTATTGCAATAAATCTTAACATAGGAAAAGCAAGCTCACGACCGATGATAGACCAGATGAGGAACATCTCATTGGTATCATAAATCTGAGTTCTATCCATGGTAAAGAGTATTTCCATTATATTGAAAAGACTCTTTGCAATATCTGGCCCTGTTATCGCAAAACCGATAGCGGCAGACATCAACACGGCCGAAGTCCCTAAATCCTTCGAGCGAGCAACCTGACCTTTTTCCCGGGATTGCTCCCGGCGCCTGGGCGTCGCCTCCTCAGTTTTTTCTTGACTGCTGTCATTCTCAGCCATTAGTCAACTCCTACAGCATTATCGTTCGCTTAAAACAGTCCATCGACATTACATTGAAGCAGTAAAATATCACAGAGCAATAACTGAGCGGTACGCCAAACCTCACCAAAATGCTCCATAATTGGAGTTAAGGTTAACCATAAAATGATCAAGCCACTGACCATGGTCACGGGGAAACCAATCGCAAAGATGTTGAGTTGCGGCGATGCTCGGGTCATAACACCGAAAGATAAGTTAATCATTAATAGCGCCACAATTGCAGTGATTGACATGGTCAGCGCCGCACCAAACATATAGCCTCCCCATTCGGCTAACAGTTTGTAACTGGTAATACTGATCCCCTTATCAGAAATAGGGATCGTCTCAAAACTCACCACCAACATTCTGATCAACACTAAGTGCCCATCGACACTTAAAAAAATCATTGTCGTTAGCAATAGAAAAAAGTTACCGATAACGGGGGTTTGTTGACCCGAAGATGGGTCAACCATAGAGGCAAAGCCCAGACTCATTTGCATACCGACAATTTGTCCCGTCAGCACAAATGTCTGCATGACCAGTAGGGTAACAAAGCCCATAGCAACACCAATTAAGATCTGTTGCACGGACACAAACACAGAAGAAAGGGCAAAAAGTTCAATATTTTCAACGGGGGGCAATACAGGGACAATGGCGAATGTAATCGCCATAGACAAGAGTAAACGAACTCGGGCTGAAGTGGTATTAGCACCAAAAACGGCCATCACCATCAACATGCTCGATACCCTAAAAAGCGGCCACATGTATGACGCTATGGTATCCATGATGGTACCGATTAAAATTTCCATCAGCCAGGGCGCTTTATGCAGTCAAAGGTAAACACCTGCTGGTAAACCTTCATCACCCAATAACCAATGGGATCATATTTACCATCTGAATAAAAAACTCCATCATAGTTTGTATCAATGTGTGCCCTAGAAACATCAGTGCAAACAAGGTAGTAAGCAGACGTGGCAGGAAACTCAGCGTCTGTTCATTAATTGATGTCGCCGCCTGAAATACGGCAACAATGAGACCTATGATAAGACCAGGAACAATGATTAGCGACACAATTGTCACGATAACGGTTAATGCTTCTCGGAATATATCGACCAGAGATTCAGGACTCATAAGGACTCCTAGGTCCCGAAACTATTGGCTAAAGTCCCCATCACAAGGCTCCAACCATCGACGAGAACAAACAGCATAATTTTAAAGGGAAGTGAGACAATCATAGGTGAAAGCATCATCATACCCATGGCCATCAAGATACTGGCGACCACTAAATCCAGAACGAGAAATGGGACGAACAGCATAAATCCAATCTGGAAGGCCGTTTTTAATTCGCTGGTGATAAAAGAGGGAATGATCACACTCATCGGCGCCTCTTCCGGCGATTTAATATTCTGGTAGCCAGAGATCTGAATGAAAGTATCGAGATCGGTCACACGGGTCTGCGCCAACATGAATGTTTTTATCGGCTCCTTACCATTATTAAAGGCCTCCTCGATACCCATGCTCTCTTCCATGTAGGGCTTGACCGCATCTTCATAAACCTTATCGAATACTGGAGACATAATGAAAAAGGTTAAGAACAGACTCATGCCAATCAACACTTGATTCGACGGTGCTTGCTGAAGACCAATTGCCTGACGAAGAATAGATAAGACAACGATTATTCGCGTGAATGAGGTCAGCATAATGACCATGGCCGGCAGAAAACTCAGTGAAGTCATCAACAACAAAATCTGCATGGTAACAGAATATTGTGTTTCCCCCCCGGGGCCCGTTGTCACGGTTACGGCGGGCAAGACGCCTCCTTGAGAGAAGGCCTCCGGCGAAATCAGTAATAGGCTAAATGCAATAAAAATCAGGATCCGTTTCATGATTGTTTTGACTTTGCTTGAAGTAATCGACTGGCAAATGAATCCATCTCAGTATTTACCACAGTTTCCAGTTTATCTATTAAATTAATCTGTTGAGGTGTCACGCCCAGCAGATATTGCTGATCACCAACCTGGACTAATACGACTTTTTCTCTCTGACCTAACGACGTCGCTGCAACCACTTTGAGTACATTATTGCTTGTAGGGACTAAATTAAACCGCCTCACAATATAAGCTAAAGCGAAGATGAGGATAAGAACGAGAATTAGGCCACCCAGCATGTTAGCTAACGTCGACATCGCCGATTCTTTTTCTACCGTGGAGACTGCCGTAGCAGTCGTAACAGCACCAGCTGCTAACATTGAGATAATCATATCAGCCTTTATTTAAGCTTTTTAATTCGTTCAGTCTGACTGATCACGTCGGTCAAACGAATACCAAATTTATCGTTCACAACCACCACTTCCCCATGCGCGATTAATGTGCCATTGACCATCACATCTAACGGCTCACCAGCAACACGATCTAATTCGACCACAGAGCCTTGGTTGAGCTGCAATAAATTTCGGATACTGATAAAACTACGACCCACCTCCATCGAGATAGTCACAGGAATATCCATAATTGAGTCAAGCTTGGCGACATTTTCTTCAGAGAGTGCAGAGGTATCGAACTCGTCGAGTTCAACAGCTTGCGCCTCATCTAAGGCCTGCGCGGCCATCGCATTAGCCCAATCATCACCTGTATCTTCAGTACTCATTTTTTTTACCTTAAATATTTTTAATATCTGTTAATGCTTAGCTTCGAACAAGTATCAAATGCTAAGACACTATTGACC
>SDWK01000593.1 GCA_004195335.1 Shewanella sp. | reverse complement strand
ACCAGTGGTGAGTTGCTTATCGACAGTGACGGCAGCTACAGCTTCACTCCCGCGACTGACTGGAACGGCACTGTACCCGTGGTGAATTACACCGTCAGTGACGGTCAAACCACCAACGATTCAACCTTGACTATCAAAGTTACGCCAGTGAGCGATGCGCCAATCACGAGTCCAGATAGTTTAGGTTTGAGCGAAGGTCAATCAACTCAGTTCAGCGAGGCCAGCCTTTTAGCTAATGATGACGATTACGACTCTGGTAGCTTGTCTATTACCTCTTTTGCTACAGACATCTCAGGAAGCAATGCGATAGCGGCAACTGCGCAGGGGGCAAGTTTCACCACTGTGATCGGTGGCACTGTCACTATTAATCCCGATGGCAGTTATAGCTATCAGGCACCTGCCAGCTTAGATCACAGCGGGAATGACAATCTGACCGACAGCTTCTTTTATCAGTCAACAGATGGAGTCGAAAATTCGCTCTGGACCCAAGTCACTGTAAATATTTCTGATACCGCTCCGGTCGCAAATGATGATACTGATAGTATCGGATTTGGTGGTACGGCGTATGGCAATGTTATCACTGCAGACGGTACCGATGGCGCTGGTGTCGATACTCTGGGCGCTGACTCGGCGAGTATCTCCTCAATTTCTTATAAGGGCACCAGCTATAGTGATTTCGATGTAGATGGTCACATCACAATTACTACCGACGATGGCACCTTAGTGATGGATCAGGATGGAAGTTATAGCTATCAATCGACCCTAAATGAATTCATTAACCTTAACTCTTTAGATCTGTTTCTTGCAAATGGTGTTCATTTATATGGTTTTGATTCATCCACCAACTTCACCATTGGGAATAATCTGGATAAGTCGATACTTACCGGTTATGGCGATGGTATCAGTGAAAAAGACAACCAAATTGGCGTCGGTGTCAATGAATGGATCGAGCGTGGAGAGTCGGTTGTTATCGATCTTGAGGCTAGCTTTAACGATGTATCCTTAGGTTTAAATGGTTGGGCCGGAAGTGCTAATAGTGCTTATGGTCAATGGTCTACCTATGATTGCGACGGTCATCTGGTTACGAGTGGCAGTTTTTCCGGCAGTAATTCACTGAACATCAATTCGGGTCAAGCCTATCAATATGTTGTGATTACTGCTGGCGATACCTATTTGTCCCTGACTTCGATACAAACGGCAGTTGTACATCCGCTGACCAGTGATGAGTTCGAATATATTCTTACCGATGCTGATGGTGACAGCAATCCGGCGATGCTCACCATCAATCAAGACTCTAACCCACAAGCGATCAACGATTCAGCCAGTGTGGCCGAATCCGGTTTGGCATCGGGAACGACTGCCGGTGATGGCAGCAATGTCACAACAGGCAACTTGCTCGATAATGACTCTGGTGTAAGTAGCTCAACTCATATCAGTGAAGTTGAAGGCGTAACAGCGGTAAGTGGTGTCATCACAGTGACTACCGCCTTGGGTGAGCTGACGGTTTATAGTGAAGACTCAGCCGAACACAGAGCCGGAGATTATGAGTATAAGCTAACGGCGAATAGTACCGATGGCGACAATGCCAATGAGTCATTCGACTATACCATTACGAATAGCCTGGGCAGTAACGATAGCGCCAGTCTTACAGTCAAGATAAGTGATGATGCGCCGATTGCACATGATTTCAGTCAGAACCTGCAATCCAGTGGCGTTGTTGTCACAACCAACTTGACTCTGGTATTGGATGTATCCGGCAGTATGGGCGATCCGGTTGGTAACGGTCAGACTTACCTTGAAGTCGCTATCGATGCCTTAACCACCTTGATCAATGAGGTCGATAGTACCGGCAATGTTAATATTCAAATTGTTAATTTTCATGCAAATGCCTATTCTTCTGGTTGGTTGATAGACGATGTGGCAGGCGCCATCAATTACCTCGAGTCTTTAGTTGCCGACGCGGCGACCTATTATGATTCGGCATTAAATGCGGTGATGAATAGCGGGCCTTTGCCAGCGGGGGCCGATCAAAGCCTACTCTATTTTATTTCCGACGGCGCACCCTCAACAGATCACGAGGTTAGCAGTACTTTGCAGTCAACTTGGGAGAACTATCTCGAAACCAGTGGGTATAAGAGCTCATTTGGTATTGGTATCGGCAGTGCAGGTCTCGGTCATCTATTGCCCGTTGCTTACCCGGAAGTCGACGGTGATGAAGCTTATGCGGTGAAACTAGATAATCCCGAAGATCTCGCCAGCACCATACTCGATTATTTCGATGGTGATACCATAAAGGGTAGCTATACCACTGGGGTCATGTTTGGCGCCGATGGCGGCCACATCGAGAGCATAAATGTCGATGGTGTGACCTATAACTATGATGGTGCAAATCCGGTTCAGGTGTTGACTACATCGCTTGGGGGTAAATTCACCGTCAATTTCGATACTGGTGAGTATAGCTACTCGATCGAGGTGGATCGTGATGTGCTCAACGAGCAAGAATCATTTGTCGCGGCTGTAAAGGATAACGATGGAGATACGACCTCGGTAACGTTAGATCTAGGTATCGATTACCATGCAAATCTTGATGCGAATTCAAATAACATTATAACCAATTTAGCTGAAGGCACTACCATAGAGATCCCTGTCGAATATCTACTTCATGGTGATAAGACGGCGGGTAATGCGGGTATTACTCAGGTCTCTGGCGATAATGTGACGCTCAATGGCGGCGTAGTAACATTATCTTCGACGACAGAGGATTCGAGTTTCAATTACACCCTAAAGGGCAGTAGTGATAAAGGTGAAGATTCAACTCATGTTGATCTGGACTACGCAGAACAGTTAATCGGAACGGCAGAAAACGATATTATTATCAACGCCTCTACGGGCCAGGTAATGCCGAATGATGCTTTGATCACTGCGATAGTAACACCTGGAGAGAACAGCAGAACTAACAATCCGTTTGGGTTTAAATTTGACAGTAACAGCGACGGTCTGTCGGTAACCAGTGTCAGTGTAAATTTAAGAGGCGGAAGTGACAACGATGCCTTCATCGAAAATTATGATCTGGGTGATTCCATTGGTTTAAACCCGAGTAATAGTGTTTTCACCCTGTCCGAGGGGAACTCGGTTATCACGGCAAACTTTACCGAAGGTGATTTCACCAACGGTGATGAATTCTGGTTTTCCCTCGATACCAGTATGCTAAACAACAACGACAGTAATGTCTTTTCTCATCAAGCAGTCACCTTTACCGTGACCCTGAGTGACGGTTCAGAAAAAACTGGCATTTACCTTGCCTATGAGGGCGGGGCTCAAACTAAGCTGGTTTTCGGTGATGTGTTAGATGGCGGCGCCGGAGATGATGTTCTCATTGGTGGCTCAGGCAGTGATATTCTGCTCGGTGGCGATGGTGAAGACATGATGATCGGCGGTCTGGGGGATGATCTGTTCGTCGGTGGGAATGGCGCCGATACGTTCATCTGGGCGACGGGTTCTGAGGGCAATGATCATGTTGCTGACTTTAATCTCAATGAAGACAAGTTGGATTTAAGTGATCTGCTTCAGGGAGAAAATAACGGCAATCTCGACGAGTACCTCAACTTTAGCGTCGATAATGCCAGTCACTCTACTACAATCGATATCGATGCTGACGGAGATGGAACATTCGAGCAGCATATTGTTCTCGATGGCGTCGATCTTAACGCGGCGTACGGCAATACGGATGGCAAGATAATTAATGGGTTGCTGGGCGAGAATGGTGACGGTCCCTTGATCATCGATACTCAGAGTGAAAGTGTGGCATCGACCTCTACCGCAACAGGCTCGTCTCATTCAATGGATGAGGAGCAGATGTTCCATTCTATCCCGTAATTAGCCGTTTGCATTTATTGTTCAGGCCTTATGATTGTGGATAAGCGATTATCCACAATCCTTAAGGCATGATATTAAATGAGAAGTAAAAGTATCTTTTTAGGAATGACGTGATGATGTCTATGCCGCTAGAGTAGACACAGAAGATATCTACAGCAATAAGGCTAGCTGCCGTGTTAATTCCAGAGCAATTCGATCCTACTGAGCATCCCCACCGCCGATATAATCCGTTAACTTCAGAGTGGATTTTACTCTCTCCTCACCGTGCCAAACGACCATGGCAGGGGCAGGTAGAAACTCTTGATGAAATGCCAAAACCGAGTTATGACGAAAATTGTTTTTTGTGTGCAGGAAACGAGCGGGTAAGCGGGGAGGTTAATCCGAGTTATAAGGGGACATTTGTTTTTCAAAATGATTTCGCGGCGCTAAAACCCAATGGGCCGGCAATGAAATCTAATGATCCTCTGTTCACCATGCAAACGGAGCAAGGAGAAAGCAGGGTGATTTGTTTCTCCCCCGATCACAGTAAAACCATCCCTGAATTGGAGATAGATGAGATTGCTTTGATTATCTCAGCTTGGCAGGAACAGAGTGCTGAGCTTGGACGGGTATACCCGTGGGTACAGATCTTCGAGAACAAAGGAGCGGTGATGGGCTGTTCTAACCCCCATCCTCATGGTCAGGTTTGGGCACAATCTCAACTACCCACTCAGGCTGTTAAGAAGCTGGAAAACTTCAGTGAATACTATAAGACATTTAATCGTGCTTTGTTAAATGATTATATGAGTAGGGAGCTGTTAAACGAAGAGAGGGTGGTTGCCAGTAACAAAGATTGGCTGGTAGTAGTGCCTTACTGGGCAGCCTGGCCTTTTGAAACTTTGTTATTACCCCGATTCCCGATTCAGAGGATTACAGAATTAACCGAAGCAAGACACCAATCACTCGCCGATATAATTCAACAAATTACCACTAGGTACGACAACCTGTTTCAGACCTCATTTCCCTATTCAATGGGGTGGCATGGAGCGCCGTTCGATGGCTGTTCACATCCTGAGTGGACCCTGCATGCCCATTTTTTTCCGCCATTACTACGCTCGGCTTCTATCAGAAAATTTATGGTGGGCTATGAGTTGCTGGCAGAGGTTCAGCGGGATATCACTCCGGAGCAGGCCGCGCAGCGGTTACGTGACTTGCCCTCGGTTCACTACAAGAAGCGATAGACATAAAGCGAACATAAGATCGCTTTATGTCGGTGTAACATCACTTTTAGATTTAGATGTTATTGCCTGTACCCATCCATAAATTCACCGAATTCGATTAATGCTTTTTCGAGCTCCTCTTTATGAGGTAAAAATACGACTCTGAGGTGGTCGGGCTCTGGCCAGTTGAAGGCGGTCCCCTGTACCAGTAGTATCTTTTTTTGTTTCAGAAGATCGAGAACCAAGCGTTCGTCATCACGAATGTTGAATTTTTTAGCATCGAGCTTAGGGAAAGCGTACATGGCGCCTTTAGGACATTTGACACTTATCCCCGGGATCTGATTGAGTAGCTCCACGCAAGTATCGCGCTGGACTTTCAACCGGCCGTCATCGATAACCAGCTCATTGATACTCTGATAGCCGCCCAGTGCGGTCTGAATGGCATGTTGATTCGGCACATTCGAACATAGTCGCATCGAAGCCAACATATCTAAGCCTTCGATATAACTCTTTGCGTCTTTTAAGTTACCCGAGAGCATCATCCAGCCTACGCGAAAACCAGCGGCTCGGTAAGATTTGGACAGGCCGTTGAATGTCACAGTCAAGATGTCATCAGATAGGCTGGCTGCCGGAATATGCTGAGCCTCATCGTAGAGAATCTTGTCATAGATCTCATCGGCGAACAGGATAAGGTCATTCTGTCTACAGATCTCGACGGCTTCGAGCAGTAGCTCTCTAGAATAGACCGCGCCCGTTGGGTTATTAGGATTGATAAGCACTAATGCACGGGTGCGAGTCGTGATCTTGCTCCTGATATCATCGAGATCGGGAAACCAATCGGACTCCTCATCACAACGGTAATGCTGTGCCTTGCCGCCTGACAGGTGAACTGCAGCGGTCCATAGGGGGTAATCGGGTGAGGGAATGAGTACTTCATCATCGGTATTTACCAGTCCCTGCATCGCCATCACAATCAGTTCTGAGACACCATTACCAATGTAGACATCTTCAATATCGACACCAAAAATCCCTTGCGACTGATAATGCTGCACAATGGCCTTACGGGCAGAGAAAAGTCCTTTTGATTCACAATATCCTTGAGCGCTGGGAAGATTTAAGATGACATCACGCACTATCTCTTCTGGTGCTTCAAAACCAAAGGCAGCAGGATTACCGATATTAAGTTTTAAAATTCTATGGCCTTCATCTTCAAGGCGGCGTGCTTCTTTATGCACAGGCCCCCGAATGTCATAACAGACGGTATCGAGCTTATTTGATTTGATAATTGGGCGCATCTACAACCTCTAAAATGCTCTGTCGATATAAGGGCTATAATCAGCCGAATGAGTGTAAAGCTTAAGTAATGGGACAATAACGAATTATTTGGTTGTTGAGAAGGGCTTAAGTGGGTTTATGGAAGATAAATCTGACATTGACTGTGGATAATTGCACTAAATTACAAGTTAATAACTTATTGATTCAGTGCATTGCTCTGCTGTGTTGCCTTTTGTTGACATTTATGACTGCCGTCGTTGAGTTCAGATACAAAAAAACCAGTGGCAGGCACTGGTTTTCAAAGTATTAAGCTTTATGACTTAGGCACGCTTCTTGAACTCACCTGTGCGAGGATCAATTTCAATCATTTCGCCAGTCTTTATGAAGTCTGCAACGCTGAGTGTTGCGCCACCAGCGATAGTTGCAGGCTTCATGACTTTACCTGAGGTATCGCCACGTGCAGAAGGCTCTGTGTAAGTCACTTCACGTACGATAGTCGTCGGTAGTTCGACTGAGATAGCCTTACCTTCGTAGAAGGTCACCTGACAAATCTCTTCCATACCATCAGTGATGTAAGCAGAAGCATCACCTAAGTTTCCAGATTCTACGTCGTACTGGTTGTATTCAGCGTCCATAAATACGTACATAGGATCGGCAAAGTATGAATAAGTACAGTCAAGACGTTCTAAGATGATATCTTCCATCTTATCGTCACCTTTGAAGGTGGTTTCAGTCGTTGAATCAAGTAGTACGTTCTTTAACTTCATCTTAACGATAGCGGCATTACGACCTGAACGAGTGGTTTCAGTTTTCTGAACAACCCATGGGCTGCCATTTAACATGATCACGTTACCAGGACGGATTTCATGAGCAGTTTTCATTCTTTATTTCCTATTTTTGGACTTTTTATTTCAGCGCAACATCTTAGCTAATTTTGACAAATTGAACTAGTCGAGTAGCAAGATCTGCATCATTTAGTGCGTAATTAGGCCATTTTTGTGCGTGTTGCAACATTGCCGAATTAACAGAATCAAGTTTTTGCCAGAGAAAGCGCACAGTGGATTGCTGCTCTTGATTGAATGCAAGCGTTAACTCAGTCCAATACTGGGCAATTTCTGGAGCCAGATTATTACAGTAAAGACGAATAAAAGCTTCTAATTTTATCAGATGATAATCATCTTCCTGAGGGTAAATGTGCCAAATAAATGGTTTTGCAGCCCATTGAGCTCTTAGAAATGAATCTTCGCCTCGCACAATATTAAAGTCACAACTCCAGAGTAAACGGTCGAAGCTGGGCTGATCTGTCATTGGCAGTATGTGAAGGGTCAAATTGTTGATAACAATCTGCTGCCCCAGGGTCAACTCTTCAACAGAACAAGGCAGAAGGTGAGTCAGGCTATTTAAACTCCGACCCTTCGGGATAAGCGCATGTATCTTTCTATCTGACTCCTGCCATTGTTGACATAATGCAGCCAATGCCTCGGTTTCATAACTGAAAACACTGATCACCGTGTCTTGTGCGTCGATACCACTAAGACCCAGTTGAGAAAAAAGGGCCAATTTATTTGCGGGATCAGACTGCCATACCGTGCGCTGCTCAAAGAGGTTTTTTTCACAAATGAGTCCCCCGGTTTTGGGGGTGAAACCTGGAAAGTAAAAATACTTCTCTATACCGCTTGCCTGCATAGAAGGCAGGCCATGACACCCTTCAACCCAATCTTCAGCACTTAAGTATTCTAGGTTTAGCCAAACTGGGGGCGTTTCATCGTCTGATTGATGCAATGCTATAAGGTGTCGCTTAACTTGCTCTGGCAGTTCACAGGCGAAAGCTTCGATGAGTACGGCACCGGGCACAAAAGTGATGTCTAACGGCACATTCCATTGATGTATGGTGACACTATTAAACGTTTGTGTTGTTTGGCTGGGTTCGAGCGCCGGTAAAATGTGTGAGAAACTGTTTAAATCGTCGACCCAGAGATTGATATCGATCTGGTATTCGTTGGCGAGCTGCTGGGCTAAGCGCCAGGTTACGCCAATGTCGCCGTAGTTATCCACGACTGCGCAGAAGATATCCCAGTGTTGATTATTGGTTTCAATACTCATAAATCGATAATGTTAATTTTTAATAAGGTATAAAAAAAGCGGCTAGTAGCCACTTTTAAAATAGAATTTGATATTAGCAGGTCGTGGAAGATTAATCTTCCAGCTCAGCTAAACACATCTCTTCGTAGATCTGCTTCACCCATGCATCGACACGCTCTTCAGTCAACTCTGGTTGTCTGTCTTCATCGATACCCAAACCGACAAAGTGCTTCTCATCGGCGGTTAAACCTTTAGAAGCCTCGAAGTCGTAGCCTTCTACTGGCCAATGGCCGATCACTATGCCACCTCGACCTTCGACAATTTCGTTGACCATGCCCATGGCATCGAGGAAGTATTCTGCGTAATCTTCTTGGTCACCACAACCAAAGATAGCGACTAGCTTATCTTCGAAGTTGATCTGCTCCAGATCAGGGAAAAAATCATCCCAATCACATTGAGCTTCACCGTAGTACCAAGTCGGGATCCCGAAAAGTAATAGATCGTACTCTTGAATTTGCTCTTTGGTACTCTTGGCGATGTCTTTAACATCGACCATCTTCTTACCCAGTTTCTTCTGGATCATCTTTGCGATGGCTTCAGTGTTGCCTGTATCACTACCGAAAAAAAGACCTATAGTTGCCATTGTCTTTCCTTTATCCTATTCACTGTGTTTTGGATTCATTTACAAGAGTTATTGAGGAGTCATTTGCTCTTGTAATATTAATTCTATTAATTGACTGCGGCTGATGTTACTGGTCAAAGCTTTATCATTCAAGGCGTCGTACAAATCTTGTGACACCTTTAACTCAATTCGCTTTAGGCCGTTAGCCTTATCACGTTGGATCTGATTTCGCTTATTGACTTTTAGCTGCTGGTCTCTTGGTAGTGGGTTGCTACGGGGACGGCCAGGGCGTTTTTCTGCTGCGAATAGATCGAATGTAGTTCTGTCTGATGTTTCTTTTGCCATTTAATCAGTGTTTAACCTATGCCTGAGCCTTCCCAGAACATCTGTATTAATCCTTTTGCAATAAACCCGGCACAGCCGAGAAATAAAACTAACCAAACGATATTGCGGCCAAATTTAGGGACGTTACCCTGCTTTAGCACATCATGAATGGCCATGCCGATAAAGAAAAAAATTGACGCAAAAAATAGATTTAAACCTAAAGCTTCAATTTGTTCCATATACTGAGATAACATTTTACTGGTTCCTCAGGCCAAAAGAGGCGCGAATATACCATAGATTATGAGTGTATGAAACGGACTTGAGCGATTAATTCCTATCATTCTTTTCGATAAAGTCACCGACGATGCGATTAAAAATGGTCGGTTTTTGTGCATGTAACCAATGACCTGTCCCTTCAATTGTCTTTGCCTGTACATGAGGGAACTGAGTTAAGATTGCTTGTCGGTGCTCTGAGGTAACATAATCCGACTCACCACCTCTGATGAACAAACTGGCACCCGTGTATTGCAAAGGGGTGGCTTTATCATTATACCAGCCGATAAGGTGGGGGTAGCACGTTTTTAATCCCGTAAGATTCATTTTCCATGTAAATCCGGCGTCACTTTTTGACAGATTTTTCAACAGAAATTGGGCGGTACCTTCATCAATTCCGGCACTTAATAGCAGGCTAAGCGCCTGGGCTCTATTTTGAACCTGACTTAGCTCAATCGAGTCTAGTGCTGCAAATACCGTATCGTGTCTGGATTGGTAGCTTACCGGTGCAATATCGGCCGCAATCAGAGATTGAGTCCGCTCCGGGTAGTTGAGGGCGGCTGCCATGGCTATCTTGCCTCCCATAGAATGACCAACCAGGTGCGCCTTTGAGATCGATAAGCTATCCATTAACTCGATAACGGCATGAGCTAGACTTGGGTAGTCCATCGATTCCCAATGTTCACTCAGACCATGATTAGGTACGTCGACACGTATGACTCTATGGTTCGCTTCGAGGCTTCTTCCCAGTGTTTTCAAATTATCTGAATTACCGAAAAGACCATGGATCAGAATGACACTCGATCCTTGGCCTGTAGATATATAGTGCATGCTTGGCCCAAAACGCTAAAAACTGGTCGTGGATTGTGCGCCTAAAGGGGGCATCTTGACAAGAATCAAACGTTCGGCAATCGTCGAGTCGGTGTCTTTTTGAACAAACAGACGGACTTTATACTGACAGAAGCAGAACAATCACAATTTTGAACTAAAGGCTCTTTATTATAAGGCTATAGATGACATACACTTGAGCATCGATCTAACTGATAGAATAAAGATCAAATTATTCATCGATTGTCACTTATCAAAGCTACAATCTCACTTAAGGAAGATTAAGGTCATGAAATATATCGAGGTTGATGAAGAACTATATCGCCATATAGCTGGAAAAACAGAGCGTATCGGTGAGAGTGCTTCTGACATCCTACGTCGTCTGTTGGGTCTGAACGTCGATGCTGTGGACCATGATACTCCGCAGACCATCAGCCACAACGACTACAACGATTTCGCTATTCTCGAATCGGCGAATATCAACGGTGCTGAGCTTTCCTGGCTTGATCAGGCATTCAGTTTCGGCGCAGAATTCGGCTTCATCTTCCAGGAGC
>SDWK01001049.1 GCA_004195335.1 Shewanella sp. | reverse complement strand
GCCGATGGTGGAACCGAGATGGCGCTGGCGCTCGAACAGGCGTTGGGTCATAAGACGAATGTGTCATCTTCACTAGTTGGCGCTTCACAGAATAGCGATGAGGAGTCGGTCAGTCGATTACGTCAGGTACTGTTTATGACCGACGGGGCCGTGGGCAATGAAGCCGAGCTGTTTAACCTGATAAAATATCGAATAGGCAAGAGTCGCCTTTTCACCTTAGGTATCGGCTCTGCGCCCAACTCACACTTTATGCAAAGGGCGGCCGAGTTCGGTAGAGGAACGTTTACCTATATTGGCAATTTAGATGAGGTACAACAAAAGATCCAGAGTTTACTAGCTAAGATTGAGCGTCCACAGGTTACCGACATTGAGCTGTATTATCCGGATGGAACCATTCCGGATTTCTGGCCTGCGACCATTCCGGATCTCTATGCTGAGGAACCTTTGCTGGTGGCAATAAAAATGCCGTCCGACGAATATGCCGCTTCGCCTGATAAATTGGTGATTTCCGGAACGATAGCCGGTCGTTATTGGCAAAATACCGTCTCGCTCGAGAATAAAAAGCTGGCCAATGGGCTGGATCTTATCTGGGCCAATAAACAGATTTCAGCCCTTGAGTTAAGTAAAGATGGAGTTAATAGCAGCAGAGTGAAACAACAGATCACCGCGCTGGCGCTCAAATATCACTTGGTGAGTAAACACACTAGCTTAGTGGCGGTGGATATCACCCCAGTGAGGCATTCATCGATTATATCAAATAATGCGGCCGTTATTCCTGCGACACCATTTGGCTGGAAACCGCCTGTGGGACGTTTACCTCAGACAGGTACCGATAGTCGGCTATTGCTGACGATGGGGCTGATTTTACTGTTTTTGTTGGGTATCTATATGATGAGCTTTCGTATCGGTTTTGTGGAGCTGTTGACGAACAAAGCCGTAGGAGATCGTGATGCCTTATGAGAGTTCCCAGAGTTTTACACTTAATCGCCATTGTCATTCTTTTAGTCGTCAGTATGAGCCTAATAGGGAAGGGGGTTTACATGCAAGCTAAGGCACATTTCGCTCAGTATCTGATCATGCAGGCATGGGAGCAGACGCTCAAAGACAGACAAGCCCATAAACCCTGGCGCTGGGCCGATACCTATCCGGTCTCTAAGTTAACCTTTTTATCGGCGGCGAATGATTCAGGTAATGATGCAAGTTCGGAACACTCGCTTTATGTACTCGCCGGTGCGTCAGGCAGAAATCTGGCCTTTGGCCCCGCGGAACTTAACGTTAACGCCCTGGAGTCCGGTGGTCATTATAGTGGAAATAGAGTTATTGCAGGGCATAACGATACTCACTTCGCGATATTAAACGGAGTGAAAAAAGGTCAATTAATTCAACTGCAAGATGCTAACGGTAAGGAGGTCGTGTTCAGGGTTACCAGAACAGCCATCGTGCATGAATCTGATACTGGGGTGCTTGCACCATCTGACGAAAGGTTACTCACCCTTATCACTTGTTATCCGTTTAACTCTGTTGAGGTGGGTGGCGAGCTACGTCTGGTTGTGAAAGCGGAAGCGATTGCCGGATAGGATAGCAGAGGGAGCCACTTTCTACAGATATTCGAGGCCGCCTCAGGTCGTGAACGTCGCGGCCGCTATTGAGTGAATCATCACTAATTAAACGGGCTTAATGGAGATATCAGCAGACCTCATATCTTAACGAAGCCCAGGATAATTACGCCGATAAATAGCAATGGAAAAGGGGTTAACTCGAGATGGGCATGACTCGATTTCGGCCTAGTCGCTTGGCTTCATAGAGGAGTTTATCGGCCTGTTCAATGAGCTGAGAGTGAGTCATTGATGGCTGCCATTGAGCCACACCAAATGAGGCGGTGATGTTATTTATTTTAGTCTCTTTGCGTCTATCCTTAAGCGACACTTTTTCCAGGCTTCGACGCATGGCTTCTGCGAGATGTCTGGCGGTTCTAAGTTGATTAGTAGGGAGTAAAATCGCAAACTCTTCACCGCCATAGCGATAGATTTTTACGCCATCGCGGCATGCCTCAGAGAGTCGTTTGGCCACGGCCTTGAGAACTTGATCTCCCAGTTGATGCCCGTAATTGTCGTTAAATACTTTGAAATGGTCGATATCTACCAGGATTAAACACGTTCCGTCGGGGCTCTGATTGAGTATTCCTTTGATGTCATTATCAAATGCCCGACGATTAAGAATGCCGGTTAATGCATCATACAATACATCTTTTTCGGATTGCTTAAGTTGTAACTTTAACGCTTCGATTTCTTGTTGTGCCCTGTTGAGCTGTCCGGTAAAAAACTCAGTGCTGGAACGAATATCATCAGACTCTTTAACCAGACTCCGGACCAAGCCAAGGACCTTGTCGAGACTGACGCCTTCCTCTTCTATTCGGTTTAGCTTATCGAAGTTGCTGTCGATTCGGGTCTGAAATTGTGTGGCATCGAGGTTGGTATCTTTCAATGATTGAGACAGTTCAGTGACCATCGCCTCAAGGTTTTGGCGCATATCGATGACGTCGATCTCTACTGGATCGGAAACAAACTCGCGGTAAAGCAGTTCTGAGTTTACTGGGGGACAAGTTTGGTATTGTTGAACCAGGGTATCGAGCTGCTTGTTTAATGCGGGAGTCTGCTCACCAACATAAGCGTACCAGAGCGCGTAGTTTGTTGGTGTTGTCGGTATTTGATGTTTTAACATCAATGGAACGGCTTTCTTTAGGTTACGGGCCGCTTGCTGCATTAATTCTTTAGTCATATCGATACCTGAATTGAAAAAGCTAACGTTAACGAAACGTAGCTATTAGAACTATTTTAGACCATTTATCTAAACCAGAATTGACGATTCTGGTTTAGATGTGGAGCACAAAAGGAACATCAAGGGGCTGTCTGAATGGGAGCCCAAGATAACCATGTTGGGTTAAGCTTGTTATGCAAGGTAAATGCGGCGTCAGGTGACAGTTGGTTGCCGGGGGTGGTTTGCATTTGTGTCACCACGCCAATACCGCCAGCCATGATGGTTTCCAGTGAGCCGGTCTCTATCTGCGCGCCAGAGAACAAGCCGATATCAACTTTCACGCCTGAAAGATCCCAGAATTGACTCGTCTGATTCACCAAATGTCGATATTGCTTTTCGATATGAGCCATCATCTGAACGCTATTACCGGCGTCAGAAAGAAGGTAGCTGTCAACTTCACCAATTTTGATACCACGAAAGATAATAGGCGTGCCTGACTTAACTGAGCCTAGATTGATATCTTCTAAGGTAAATTGTAGCCAATCCTTCTTAGCTAATACCGGTGGTGTCAACTCCCCAA
>SDWK01000587.1 GCA_004195335.1 Shewanella sp. | reverse complement strand
CACTGGCGTCGAATCACTCCTCATCCAAGAATAAAAATATCAAAAACTCTATCTACGCGGGTATATATCAGCGCATTTACTTGAATAAAAAGGGTGTATTGCATGAAAAATGAATGGGATGAGTACGCTCACGAGTGGGACAAGGACCCATCAGTAAAGGAGTATGCACTGAAGGTGTTATCTGAGCTGAATAACAAGATTCAGTTAGAAGAGTTAACCATACTCGATTTTGGCTGTGGTACCGGCAACTTAACTGAACTGCTCAGCCCGACGGTTAAACAGATTGTTGCCTTGGATGGTTCACGTGAAATGATGAAATTACTCGAGGAGAAAGAACTCGACAATGTGTCAATAATTTCTGATTTTCTTTGCGATGAATTGATCAACAATCATCCCTATTTAGACCAAAAGTTCGATCTTATCATCGCCTCTTCAGTATGCAGTTTCTTACCCGATTATGAAGCAAGCTTAGGCCAGCTAAAATCCTTATTAACAAGCGGTGGCCTCTTTATCCAATTCGATTGGCTCGCACAAGATGAAGGTGCCTCAATGGGCTTAACCAAACAGCGCATACAGACATGTTTAGAGGCACATAAATTCAAACAGATCACGATTGAGGTCCCTTTTGCCATGACCAGTTCAAAAGGCTCGATGGATGTCGTCATGGCTTACGGGACAAATATCTAAACCCATATTGTTAGACCCGTGACGGCTCTTGAATGAACCACTGCGCTAGACGTAATCCATAAAATTCTGAGTCGCAAAAGAGACGAAGGCCTTTAGCCTGGCGGGCTGAAATCTGTCCTTGTGGTAAAGCAGATAAAATGGCGTGTCGGCAACCCGCCACTCTTCAAATACCGACACCAGCTCGCCACTGGCTAACTCTTGTGGACAATAGAGTTTCGGCAGTCTCACGATACCATTGCCCGCTTGCGCACTCGCCTTCATGGCGCGGCCATTCTTACACCTAAATCCGCCCTTAATGGCAACTTCGACCTTATTCTTCGAGTTAGATTTTTGCTCGAACAACCAGTGATCGATGGAGCCTGTGATGCAGAGGTGATCTTTAAGATCTTTAGGATGATCAGGGTAACCACGACGCTTTAGATACTGAGGTGAGGCCATGGTCATATTCTCTATGCTCATCAGCTTACGGGCAATGATCCCCGAGTCTTCCAGCTTCCCCATGCGAAATACGAGATCGAACTCATCCACCACCAGATCGACTCTTTGGCTACTGAAATCGAGATTGATGCTGATCTCAGGATGCTGAGCGATAAAGTCATTCACTAAGGCGGTAACGATCTCCTCACCAATATAACCACCGACGCAGTTTATATTGATAATTCCCTGTAGGTTTTGCGCATTATCCACGGTGCTCGCCACGGCCTGCTCTATCGTTTCTAAAGCCCCCTGACATTGCTCGAAAAAATGTCGCCCCTGCTCGGTTAGTCTCTGGGCTCGGGTTGTACGGGTTATCAGACTCACCCCGAGAAAACCTTCTAACTGAGCTAACTGTTTCGACAGATGAGAGCGCGAACAATCAAGCGTCTCGGCCGCCCGAGTGAAGCTGCCCTGCTTCGCTATCACAGTAAAGGCGCGTATATCCGCAAGATTCAGATCACTGTTCATCTCTCATTCCTGCTATTTATCCCTTGGTTTATCTCATTACCGACTCGAGCGCACTCATAAGATTAGGAGTCGTGAGTAAACAATTATGTTCGCTATGGATTATATATCAACAATAAGCCTCCCACTATAATAACTGCATTAAACAGCGAATCATCAATCAACTGACAACTCAGTCCAATCAATCAGATTGAGTAAGGGAACAAAAATCATGAAACAACTTATCGTAATTACGGGTGCATCTTCGGGTATCGGCGCAGCAATGGCGAAGGCATTTAGCGCAAAGGGTCACCCGCTATTGTTACTGGCTCGCCGCATCGAGCCTATGCAGGCACTCGAACTTGAAAACAGCTTATGCATCAGCGTTGATGTCACCGATGGTGAAGCGATTAAAGCCGCTATCGCTACCGCAGTCGAAAAATTTGGTCCGGTGGGCGGCCTGATTAATAACGCTGGCGTGATGCTACTCGGTCAAGCGGACACTCAAAATCCTGCCGAGTGGGCTCAGATGCTCAACATCAATGTGATGGGCGTACTCAACGGAATTCATGCTGTATTGGCCGATATGAAAGCCCGTAAGACAGGCACCATCATCAATGTCAGCTCGGTTGCAGGCCGTAAAACCTTCCCCAACCATGCGGCATACTGCGCCACTAAATTCGCGGTACATGCACTGACTGAAAATATCCGTGAAGAGGTCGCTATGGATGATGTACGTCTAGTCACTATTGCCCCAGGCGCCGTAGAAACTGAGCTACTCGGTCATACCACCAGCGATGAGATAAAAGCCGGCTACGCAGATTGGAAAGAGTTCATGGGCGGTGTTGTTGCACCGGAAACAATCGCCGAAGCGGCTCTGTTCGCCTTCGAGCAACCTCAAAGTGTCTGCGTACGTGAAATCGTATTAGCCCCAACTCGCCAGCAACCTTAAGGAACGAATCTAACATTCCCAATCCTGGATGAGGAGCCCTATAACCTGGGGCGCCTAGCTCCTAATCTGCAATGTTCCCTTCTGTTTTTACAGAGTTGAATCATCCTTCCCAATCTGCAACGTTCCCCCTCCTTATGATGCTGAATCATCTTTCCCAATCTGCAACGTTTCTCCCTCCTTATGATGCTGAATCATCTTTCCCAATCTGCAACGTTTCCCCCTCCTTATAATGTTGAGTCATCTTTCCCAATCTGCAACGTTTCCCCCTCCTTATAATGCTGAATCATCTCCCCCTGACGCTAGCAGCGGCTCGTTAACTGTTACATCTAGCTATTCCATTATTGGTAGTAATATTGATAGCGAAACGATAGTGAAATTGTATAAATGTGATCAAGGATCACCGTTAATTGTTTAAAACATGAAACCCTACGTCTGACAAAAACAAAAAAATATCACCCAAGCCATTGATAATAAATCATTAAGCAAAAACAAAATATCAGTCCATTAGATTTTTATTCATGATATTTTGTTCAATTAGATTTTTCTTGTAAATATGATCAACATCAAATTTACATCTACTCCTTTTTGGTAAATTTAGTAACAAGGCAGAGTTATTCTGCTAACTATAAGATAAGTCACATATTCCAGTGGCTAAGGAAACGATGATGAAACCGATAATAAAAATAGGCGCATGTATTGTTCTCGCACTCTCATTAGGTGCTCAGGCATACGCAGCAGAGGGGGGCAACCCTAAGAAGGGTAAACACCTTTATAAAAAAGGATGTAAAGCCTGCCATAGCCAAGGCGAGGTTGGCGGAGAAATGACCCCAATGACCAAGACCATGAGCCAGTGGGATCGCTTCTTTAAGCGTCTGAAACATAAAGGCGATCAAGAAGCTTTCAACGCTTTTTCCGAAAAAGATCTGAAGGATATTCAGCAGTTCCTTTACGACCATGCAGCCGACTCGGACCAACCACAAACCTGTGGTTAATATAGTTAGCAGTTAACCGCTAAAAAACTACTAATAAAGACAAATTTGAAAATATGGGGGGGGAATTCCCCAGGCCTCCCATCAGCCAGAATTTGTCACCGGTTAGTCAGATTTTAGTCAATAGAAGTAAAACCTAAAACTTAACTCATGAGTGACTCGACAAGAACTAAAACACGATCGAGCACTCCCCAAGGAGAGATGTTATGAGAACCTTAATATCACTACTCGTTGCAAATGCGCTAGCACTATCAGGATCGGTTTATGCTGGTGATACTGACGCTCAACAAATCGCAGATCTGAAAAAACAGCTCGAAGATATCACCACTGAGATGGACGATATCAATGATCGCGTCGATAAGACGGAGCGTCACTCGGCGCTCGACAGAATTTCAATTACAGGTAATTTTCGCACCAAAGCACACTCACTTCACTATCAAAATGTCACCTGGAACCCTGCGATAAAAGTAGACTTCGGTGACTTTGGCGCTAAGGCGATGTCTGGCGCATTCGGTATGCCAAATGACCCAGCCTCCCCTCTGGGTAAGATGATGGCAGCCGATCCGAACCTGGCAGCGGCGTTTCAAAGCGGTCAACTTCAAGGCATCATGCCTTATGCCTTAGCACCAAAGACGACTCAGGATATCGATAACGATATCTTCTACACCACCAGACTAAGGCTGGATCTGAAAGCCAAAGTATGGGACAACGTCAGTTTTGCTGGTCGTCTGAGCATGTTTAAAAACTGGGGCGATTCAACCGGCGTCCAGGTATTTGACTCCTGGCGTTCATTCACCATGGATGGCACCAGCAGCGGTAATCCAAGCGGTGATTTTTTAAGAGTAGAACGCGCCTATTTCAACTGGAAGAATATAGGTGGCTCGCCACTCTATCTTTCAATCGGACGCCGACCTTCAACCTATGGCCCACCGACTCAATATCGTGAAAATGAGAAGCGAGGCGGAACCCCTTCGGGACACCTGGTTAATTTCAACTTCGATGGTATAACCATGGGCTATAACTTAAGTGACATCACTGGTGTCGAAGGCCAGGTCGTTCGCTTCTGTTATGGTCAGGGCTTCGAGTCCCAATTCGGCAACGGCGAGATGTTTGGTGATATCGTCACCAAAGATACCCACCTTGGCGGCTTCAACATCGATGCAATTGATGATGGTACAAACTTCCTCCAATTTACCCTGTTTGGCGCTAAAGATGTCAACGATGGTTTCAAAGGCACCATGGCATTCCCGACTCAACTTGCCGGTATCTTTGCCCCAACCATGTACCAGGACATGCAGAAGTTCAGCAACTTTAACTTCGAGACCCGAGTACAACCCAGTGGCGTGATTGGTGATATGTTCCTCGGTGGAATTGGTTTCGCTCGCGAAGAAGATAACGATGTTAAATGGTTTGTCTCTGGCGGATGGACGCGCGCCGACGGTAACGGCAATGCCGGTATGTTCGGTGGCATGCTCAGTGATGCAGTATTTGAAGCTCAGCTCAATGCCGATGGTAGTGAAATCATCATGATGCCAAGCGCGGCCGACGATAGCGGTCCAAAAGATGGTTACGGTATCTATGCCGGTATTCAGATCCCTGCACCCTACGGTAAGTTCGGTCTCGAGTATAACTATGGTTCTAAATATTGGACACCATTCACTCAGGCACAAGACGATCCTATCGGTAGCAAGTTAGCGACTCGCGGACATGTGGGTGAAGCCTACTATATGTTCGATATCAACCCACGCATGTTCATCAAACTCGCCGGCCTCTACTACGATTTCGAATATACAGGAAGTGGCACCCCAGTCGGTGCACCACAAGATATTGATGAGGTTATAGCAGGCAGCTCTTACTCCATGCTACCTGTGGTCGATACCGCTTTTGACGTAAACGCGTCTTTGACCATTAACTTCTAGTCCAGCTCAACCCCCCGGTTTCGGCCGGGGTGGGAGAAAAATAATATGAAACACACTCTGATCCCCTTTGCACTAGCGCTAGCGGCTTTGTCTGCGCTCAGCAGCCCAGCGAATGCCGCCAATCAACATAAAGATTATATTGAAGGCCCCTTCACCGAAGGGACTCAAGTGACCCAGCAATGCATCGAATGTCATGAAGATCATGCCAAAGACTTTATGAAGTCGTCGCATTGGACCTGGGAACTGGAACAAGAACTGCCCGGTAGAACCGTTAAGCGCGGCAAGAAAAACAGCATCAATAATTTCTGTATTGCCATTTCCGGTAACGAACCCAGATGTACCGGTTGCCATGCCGGTTATGGCTGGAAAGACAATAACTTCGACTTTACCGATATGACCAAGGTCGATTGTCTGGTTTGTCACGACACCACTGGCACCTATGTTAAAGATCCCCTTCGTGCCGGGGAAGTATTCGCCAACGTCAATCTTGAAAAAGTCGCTCAGAACGTCGGCGCACCCGTGCGTGATAACTGCGGTAGCTGCCACTTCTACGGCGGCGGCGGCGATGGTGTCAAGCATGGCGACCTCGATTCCTCGATGGCGTATCCGGACAAAGCCCTGGATGTGCATATGGATAGCGATGGCAACGACTTCCAGTGTCAGGCCTGTCACACAACCAGAGATCACCAGATCACCGGTAATGCCATGGGCGTATCTCCGGGCGGTGAAGACCATATCGGTTGTATCAACTGCCACGATGCCGCCCCCCATAAGAGCAAGCGCATCAACACCCATACCGCCAGCGTCGCCTGTCAGACCTGTCATATTCCTTTCTTCGCCAAGAACCAGCCAACCAAGGTAAGTTGGGATTGGTCAACAGCTGGCCAGGACAAGGAAGGCACTATAGATGTGAACGGCAAGCATACCTACAAGAAGAAGAAGGGCAGCTTCGTCTGGGAAAAAATGATAACACCGTCTTATGCCTGGTTCAACGGCAAGGCCGATGCCTATATGCCCGGTGACAAGATGGATCCGACCAAGGTAACCAAGCTGGCCTACCCACTGGGTGATATCAAAGATCCCAAAGCCAAGATCTATCCCTTCAAGGTACACACAGGTAAACAGATCTACGACAAGAAGCAAAATATTTTTATCACACCAAAGACATTTGGTGAAGGTGGTTACTGGACCGAGTTTGACTGGGATCTCGCCGCTAAACTCGGTATGGAAGCCAATGCAACTATGGTCGAGAAGGGGTTGAAGTACAGTGGCGAGCATGGCTTTGCCGCAACAGAGATGTGGTGGCGTATCAACCACATGGTCTCTCCAAAAGAGGACGCCCTTAAGTGTAACGACTGCCATAAGAAAGGCACTCGCATGAACTGGCAAGCGCTGGGTTATGAGAGCGACCCAATGAAGAACAAGAAAGGAGAAAAGCACGCGAAATAGCAACGTAATTAGCACATTCACCCTCCCGTGAGTGCGCTATCGTCAGCCGACGTCCCTGCAATAGGTCGGCTGACACCTTTTCCCCTATCATTAGACATTTTCGGATAACACATCCCTTAATTTCATGGAAATTGCCCAACTTGTCTCTCCGTTTGTTTAAATAGGGTCATATTACTCCCTAGACTGCCAAAAATGATTCGAAATATTGGCACCTTAATTGCGTTACAAGTGTGTTCTTTTCCTACGGCAAGCTATATGACATGTAAAGCCACATTTATTAAAAAATGTGATCAATTCTCCGGCGAGCTCAGTGGTGCATTTGCCGATCTGGGGACTTTCCTTCCGCTGGTATTGGGCCTGATCGCGCTCAATCACTTTTCACCTCAAGGCATCTTTATGGGCTTTGGACTCTTTGCCCTGTTTACCGCTTTTTACTACAGGCGACCCATTCCCGTACAACCGATGAAAGTGATTGCCGCCTTAGTGATCGCTCAGGGACTGACTCCGGGCATGTTGCAAGCCAGTGGCATGATGATGGGCGTTATACTCCTGATCCTGGCATTTAGCGGTGCCATAAACTGGATGGCCAAACAGCTGTCTCCGGCTGTGAGCATAGGCATTCAGCTCGCGATAGGCATTCAGTTGATGTGGATGGGCGCGCAGATGATGAGCCAAACTTGGCTATTGGGTCTGGGCGCATTTACCTTGCTTTTTTGTAGTCGCTTCCTGCCGCTGCGCTATCTTGCCATGCCGCTGGTCATTATCATGGGCATGTTATGGCAATATAACTCCGGCTCGCACTTAATACAGGAGACGGCCCAGCTATCGACCCAGGCCTCGATGCAGAGCTCGATACTGAGTCAGCAATGGACCTTGAGCTGGCCAACGCTATCTGAGTGGTCATCGGCCGCGGTCCTGCTGGTCTTGCCTCAACTGGCACTAACCCTGACCAATGCCGTTATCGCGACCTCGGCCATGGCAAAAGAGAAATTTCCCGGCGACAAAGAGAAGTTCACCCCCAAACGGCTGGCCACCAGCTCAGGGCTGGCGAACCTTCTGCTGACGCCCTTCGGCGCGACGGCCATGTGCCACGGCGCCGGAGGTTTAGCCGTACAACATCATTTTGGCGCTCGAGGGATCTGGGCACCGGTCATATTCGGTAGCACCTGTCTGCTTATCGCCTTTAGTTGGGGAGAAAATGTTTCCTGGTTATTGGGCTTGATCCCACTGGCTATCTTAGGCAGCCTGCTCTCCATCGCCGGCTTGCAACTGGCATGGTCGAAACGTCTGCTCGATGGCAAGCCTTTCTGTATCTTGATTATCCTCTCCACCGCCGCTATCTGTCTGCTGCTCAATACCGCTGCGGGGTTAGCTGTCGGCATACTGCTAGAGATGGGTCGCCGACATTGGCGAATCTTTTCAGATTTAAGAGGTTAAAAATCTGGGGGTTAACCTTTGGGCTTCATTCGTTGTAAACGAGGGGGGGCTTGAAGGTCTAACCGATAAGGCCTGCTTATCGTATAAGTTGGCACCATCTGGCATGATGGATGTTTGATTGAGTGATGGCGACCATAACGTCATTGCTTTCAAACGCCTGCCCAGCGGGGGAATGTGTAAGAGCCTCCTCGGCACGCTGTGAATATGTCTGACCTCCATGGTCTTAAGCGTTCCCTACGCTTCAAAGACATTTCCCATATCCTTATGGGTCAGATGGAGGAAATGCCGAAAAACGTACGGAACATTTTCGGTCCTATACGATCGTAGTCCTCACTTCTGTACTTTCCTCACCTCTCTACTAGGCTTTAATCTACACCCATCTCACTGAATCATCTCGCCTGTTAATGATGCGACAAAAGGAGTCATCCTATGAAAATGTTACTCACAGTCCAATTTCCACTAGAGCCTTTCAATTCCCATGTCAGAAATGGTAAAGCTGGCGAGATCATTGCCAAGGTCCTGGAAGATATAAAACCAGAGACGGCCTATTTCACCGATCAAAACGGGAAACGCGGTGGAATTTTCGTGATAGATCTTCAATCCGCATCAGATGTGCCCCGCTATGCAGAACCCTTTTTCCTCAACTTCGATGCCAGTTGTGAATTTAGCATTCTGATGAGCCCAGAGGATCTAGGGAGTGCAGGACTCGAAGAACTCGGTAAGAAATGGGGCTGATATCAGCCTGTCATCGCGACTGCAATGCGATGACTCTGTGATTTGACAATTGGCTAGTAAGTCGAAGCTTAAACAAAGACAGGACCGCCATATCTTTTCTTCACCGGGAATTCAAATGAGCTTGCGGGCCCCCGTTGGAAGGTGACAAATAGGCAAGGGGGAGCTGCTGTTGTCCTCCCCCCACCTGGTCGGGTGTGGACGGAACGTCCACGACTTATCTCTGCCCTAAGGCCGCATTATCAAACAAAGTTTGAAAGCAAGATTAACTGTTCATTCCACAGCAGCGCCACTTTGCAGTATTACAACCTTGCCAAGTGGCCCGCTGAATAAACCCTAGACTTCCCGACCTCACAATTTACTGATAGTTAGGGTAATCAATATACCCCTCTGCTCCGCCGCCAAATAGTGGGCCTTTATCGAAGGCGGCTAACCGTTTACCTGCCTGCAAACGATAAGGCAGATCCGGGTTGGCGATAAATGCGCGGCCAAAGGCCACTAGGTCTGCATAACCTTGGTCGATGATCTCAGTGGCGCGCTCAACATCGTAGCGACCCGCAACGATAATGGTCCCCTTGAATACTTCTCTTAGCTCGACACGAAATGATTGCGGGATCTGTGGTGCATCATCCCAGTCAGCTTCAGACAGGTGCATATAGCCAATCCCGAGTTCGCCTAAATGCTTGGCGGCCAACAAAATCGTCTCGACAATTTCGGGACAACCCATATCCTTGAACGTCACGAAAGGAGCCAGACGAACGCCCACTTTTTCAACACCAATTTTGGCGCTAACGGCTGCCACTATTTCAAGCAAGAAACGGATACGCTTTATAGGCGAGCCACCATAAGCATCGCTTCTGTGGTTCGAGTTAGTTCGCAAAAACTGGTCAATCAAGTAGCCATTACCACCATGGATTTCTACCCCATCGAAGCCTGCATCGATGGCGTTTTTCGCCGCCTGTGCAAAGTCAGCGACTACGCGGTCGATATCGGCCTGCATCATCTCTCTTGGGATCGGGCAATCGACCATCTGACCTTCAGGATGTGTTGCATCGACCACCCACACTTGAGTGTCAGTGGGCTTAATTGCCGATGGTGCTATCGGAGCTTGGCCCTGCTGAAACACTGGGTGCGATACGCGACCGACATGCCATAACTGGTTAACAATGTTACCGCCCGCCTGATGCACCGCAGAAGTAACCTTCTGCCAGCCAGCTATCTGCGCTTGAGTATAGACACCGGGGGTGAAGGAGTAACCCTGGCTGTCATCTGAGATCTGGGTAGCTTCGGTGATAATTAAGCCCGTCGATGCACGCTGTGCATAATACGTTGCCATCATCTCGTTAGGGATATTACCTGGCTGAGTGGTGCGTGAGCGGGTCATAGGCGCCATCACCATGCGGTTGTTTAACATCAATTCTGATTTTTTATAAGGGGTAAAAAGGCTCATAACAGCTCCTCATGTTGGTTAAAGGTGGCAAACTTTTGTTGGCCAAGAGTGTCCGATGTAATGAGTTCAAATACCATGTCACCCGCTCGTACAAAAACCTGTACTATGCTGCTGTCGGGGACCTGTCTGACATTGTATTGAATCTCCTCTTGCTGCAGTTTGCAGACAAGGTCTTGCAGGCTCATATCCAATTCAAACGCGATATGTCCAAACAGGCACTCCTGCTCAATATCATCTTCGATGATATGAATAAGCGCCTTATCCCCTTGATATAACCACTGCCCCTTAAAAGGGAAGTTAGGTCGACTGCCGATCTCTAGCCCCAAAACATTCGCCAGCATTTGCTGAATGCGACTATCGGGTGAGGCAATAAGATTGAGATGATTAAACCGAATAGCCATATCCGAACTCACTACACATTAACAAGATGTACAGAGTGTATTCTTGTTAACTACTTTTGATAATTAGGCTAATATTAAAATCATTTTCAAAAAATATTTGATATGTATCACC
>SDWK01000815.1 GCA_004195335.1 Shewanella sp. | reverse complement strand
GTTTAATACACTCCCGCTTTTCTCAGACGCAATTGCCAGCGCCATTGCCTCCTTGAAATGTTCCTGATCTGGTGCTTGGCGTAGCATATGAGTCATTATTGGCATGCTATTCCACAAGATGACGGGGTCTACTTCACCAGCCACAGCTCGCAATAGAGTTCTCCCGGCCCTCTCTCCAGTTTCGTACATATCAACATGTGGATATGTCATATAACCTGTCAGAACATTAACATTACTAGCCAACGCAGATGATATATTGCTATGAAAATCTTGGGCAACTGCGATAGGTACATTCGGAGCTACCTTGCGCAAACGAAAGAGTAGCTCACCCTCACCATCATCGTAACTGTCCGTCACCATCGCTCCATGCAAGTCCAGCATAATCGCATCAAAACCACTTTCTGCTTCATCACAGATTCTCTGACACATTGCATTGAAAGCGCTGTCCGTTACTCTGCCACTCGGAGCAGCTTTCGCCACCAAAGGCACTTTTATTTCTGCCCCGGCTTTCTCAGCAACATCGATGAAACCAGTAATGGGATTGTTAGTCCTCCTTAACGCATTGATAGCGGCCTCATCTGTTAAATCTTCATTGAGTCCAAACACACCATCAAAAAAATCATCCCAGTCTGTTGGAATCGGGGAAAAGGTATTAGTTTCATGCCACATTGATGCAATTAAGATACGCAAGTTAATTTCTCCTTTTGTTTTTGCCCTTCATATAAAATCTCTCCATTCTCATCAACCTTGTGGCAAGCAACCTTATGACTTTTAGAAGTCTTCTTTAGACTAGGGCTTACGGTTTTGCAGTGCTCATCCGTGAAAGGACAACGCCCAGAAAACCGACAACCTTCAGGAGGATTTAACGGGCTAGGTGGATCGCCTTGTAATCGAATACGATCATTCTGATCTCGATTACGCGTATCGGCGGATGGCACTGCTGATATGAGAGCGCGAGTATAGGGGTGTAATGGCTTGGTAAATAAAGAGACACGATCTCCCTGCTCAACAATCTTGCCTAAGTACATCACTGCAATATCGTCACAAAGGTACTGTACAACCCCCAAATCATGAGAAATAAATAGATAAGTCAATCCGAACTCAGCTTGCAGTTCACGTAATAGATTGAGAATCTGAGCCTGAATTGCCACATCCAACGCTGATACAGGCTCATCACATACCAGCAACTCAGGATGCGTGGCAAGCGCGCGTGCTACACCTATCCGCTGTCGCTGCCCTCCCGAAAATTGATGCGGGAATAACAGTTGTTGTTCAGGACGCAATCCTACCCTTGAAAACAATTCAGCAACACGCTCAGGACGCCCAGAAGGTTCACCTACATCCAACAAGTCCATGGGCTCCTGAACAATCTTTCCAGCACGCTTTCTCGGATTCAAAGATGAATACGGATCCTGAAAAATCATCTGTAAGTGTTGTCGGATTGCTCGTAATTCTTTTCCACTCAGTTGCGATAACGGCTGATCTTTTAGAGTTATAGTGCCTTCTGTGATTGGCACCAATCGCATAATTGCCTGTGCCGTAGTGGACTTACCAGAACCGCTCTCACCTACAATACCGAAGGTCGTCCCTGGACGGATATCGAAATCAAGTCCGTCTACAGCATGTACTGTCTGTTTGATACCATCACGATCTCTCCCTGCATCGAAATGCACTTTAAGATTGCGAACACTAAGTAAAGGTTTATCGCTGACCATGACAAAGCTCCTGATCTAACAGCCAGCAAGATGCTTGTTGGGTACCGGCTAATTTATATGGTTTCGGTTGATGATTAGCACAATATATAAATTTCTGACAACAGCGAGGTTCAAACGCACAACCATTCCCAAGCTCCGTTAAAGGCGGTACCACTCCTGGAATTTCAGTCAGTGGACCAAGCTCTTTACTAGGTACTTTTTCAAGATGAGGTACACAGGAAATCAATCCTTGCGTGTAAGGGTGTGCAGGATGTTCCATAACCTCTTCAACACTACCTGTTTCAATCATCCGGCCGGCATACATCACAGCTGTACGATCCGCTGTCTGAGCGATAACACCCATGTCGTGAGTAATTAATATAATGGCAGTGCCAGTGCTTTCCTGAAGCTCAGCCAGCAGGTCAAACACTTGTGCCTGAACTGTTACGTCAAGTGCGGTAGTAGGCTCATCTGCAATCAATACTTTTGGTTTACAAGCCAGTGCCATAGCTATCATTACACGTTGACGCATTCCCCCGGAAAGCTGATGTGGATATTCATCAAAACGCTTTTCCGGGGAGGAAATCCCTACATCACGCAACATCTCGATAGCACGGATTCTTGCTTCAGAGCGACTGGCACCTTCATGCACCTGTATGGTTTCAGCAATTTGATTACCTATGGAGAACACCGGATTCAAGGAAGTCATCGGCTCCTGGAATATCATAGAGATGTCCCTGCCTCGAACATCTCGCATTCGAGCCTCATTAGCACCTACTAACTCCTCTCCACACAGTAATATAGAGCCTCCTATGATTCGCCCTTGGTCTGGTATCAGCCCCATCAGCGCAAGGGAGGTCATGCTCTTTCCACATCCGGACTCACCAACAATGCCAAGCGTCTCACCAGCGTTTAATGAGAAATTAATGCCATCAAGTACCAGAGCCCTACCCGAGCGAAGATTAAACTCAACTCTAAGGTCACTTACTTTCAAGATAGGTGTTTTTTCAACAACGTTCATTTATCATCGCTCCCGCAACTTTGGATTGAGGGCATCATTCAAACCATCGCCAATCAAACTGACAGCTAAAACTGTTAAGAAAATAGCAACACCAGGTAAAGTCACTGCCCACCAAGCGTCCATAATGTATTGGCGACTGGAGCCAATCATTAATCCCCAACTCATAATATTTGGATCACTCAAGCCGAGAAAACTAAGACCGGCTTCAAAAAGTATGGCTGAGCCAATTACCAGAGAAGCGGATACAATCATCGCAGGCAATGCATTTGGTAATATTTCAAGGAAGATAATCCTGGAATTACTGGCTCCAATAGATCTGGCAGACTTAACAAACTCTAGCGATCTAAAACGTAAAAACTCTCCTCTAGCTAATCGAGCAGTCTGCGGCCAACTCACCAGTCCAATCGCGATTGCGACTGTAGATATTTGAGGTGTAAATATAGTCACTAATACCATAGCAAATAACAATGGTGGTAACACTTGAAAGAATTCAGTAATACGCATCAGTAAGTCATCAACCCACCCACCGTAGTAACCAGCCAGCGACCCCACTGTAATACCAATAAACATTGTAAGAAGGGCGGCAAAGACTGCAACCATCAAAGTAGCTTGACCACCATTGATC
>SDWK01000805.1 GCA_004195335.1 Shewanella sp. | reverse complement strand
TGATAACGGTCAATGGCATCATTCGTCACCCTTTCAAGCGCCAGCGTTTCGACCCTCTCCATTTCACTGATGCACTTGATGCCAAGAAGATTCTTAAGCCCCTGGCCTTTTGACCCTGGCTCATACTGATCTTCGGCTATACCGGATGTGTCGTAGCGGCCGCTTTTGGTCATGGCCTATATCTCCCCAGTCACTGCCTTCACCTCACACCCCCTGTCGAATTAAACCCAACAACACTCGCCTGATACCATCAGCAATTAGAGGATTAGAAAGATATTGCATCCTCTGGTTCTGGCGCGCTTCGCTGCTATCAATAACCGCATTGGTGACGGGGTATTCCTCCCATTTGTAACAGCTTTCAAAAGTAGAGGCCTATGCAGCCAAAGCTAATTTCTGTTTTGGCGTTATCCCACCCAATGCCATATTGGGTCGTTCATGATTATATGTCCAGAGCCAAGATGTGGCATATTCCTGCACCTCAGCAATATTCTCAAACAGATATTGAGCCAACCAGTCATAACGAACCGTGCGATTGTAACGTTCAACATAGGCATTCTGTTGCAACCAGAGGGGTCAGCCCTCATTTGCAACCAGAGGGGTCAGCCCTTGACTCGGGACAGAATTGATCATTGAGTTTATCATCCAATAGGTGGGGGGAGAGATGGCCAGACCGTTACGAATTGAATACGCAGGTGCTTTTTATCACGTCACCGCAAGAGGTAACGATCGCAAAAAGATCTTTTTTACGCAGCGTGACTACGCTCGCTTTAAAGAATATCTCAGCATTGCACGGGAACGGTTCGGCAGTGTGCTGCATGCTTATGTGTTGATGGGGAATCATTATCATCTGCTGCTGGAGACACCGGAGGGGAATTTGGTTCAAGTGATGCACTATCTCAACGGCTCCTACACGACCTACATCAATGTCAAACGCAAGCGTAGCGGGCATCTGTTTAAGGGGCGCGATAATTCGATCGTCATCGATAAGGACAGCTACCTTCTTACGTTGAGTCGGTATATCCATCTAACCCCGGTGCGAGCCAAGATCAAGGAGCGCCCGGCAGATTATCCGCACAGCAGTTAGGTGGCTTATATCAACCCGCGTATGGATGACATTGTTTCGGCGGAACAAACCCTGTCGCTGCTGACAGATAAAAAGACTGAGGCCTCAAGGCATTACCGGGAGTTTGTGGAATCCGCTCTGGATACATATCAGGAAAGCCCGTTGAAGGCTGTTTACGGTGGTTTGGTTCTTGGGAGCGAGAGATTTATCCGGAGGACTCTGGACAGACTCGACGAACGACGACTTGAAAGCGAGGACGTCCCCTGCCGCAAGGCTCTACAGGCGAAAAATGGGATTGACGATGTTGTCGACAGGGTCTGTAAAGAGTTGAGCTGTACAAGGCAGGGTTTAACCGTACCAACAAATCGACGAGCGCGAAATCTGACAATTTATCTGCTGAAGAGGCACACCGCTGCACGCAACAGAGAAATTGGTCAGGTGCTTGGCGGGCTGAGCTATTCAGCCGTCGCAAAGGGTTGTCAAAGGATGGAGACGCAGCTGAAAACTGACCGGGACTTGGTAAAGAAAGTGATGTCCTTGAGCGGAAAGTTGTCCCGAGTCAAGGGCTGACCCCTCTGGTTTCTCTGTTGTTGCTTTTTGTTGAATTAATCAATATATTTCTACATGAAAGAGAAGCTGAAAGAAATTGGTGCCCGAATAAAACAGGTTCGAACAAAGGCAAACCTCAACCAGGTACAGTATGGTGAGAGGCTTGGGCTTAAGGGTGCAACAATCTCCAAGTACGAAAATGGGGAATCAGACGCGGGTGCAATCACCTTGGCCGAAATTGCCAAGCTTGGTGACACCACCCTCGATTGGCTGATAACAGGTGCCAGGGATGACCGTGAAAGATCAACCGATACGCCCATAACCACAGACAATCAATTAGACTTCGACACCCTGCAAGCCACAATCGCCGGCGTCGAAGATCACCTGCAAAACCGTAAAGGCAGCATGGCCCCAGCCAAAAAAGCCGAGCTGATCGCCACGCTATACGAAATGTTTTCAGAAGAAGAGAGTAAACAAGTAGACAAAAAAACCGTCGCCAAGCTGATTAAGCTGGCGAGTTGAATAACTCAGGAGGGGTGTTGTGACTCACAGTTTTCCAGGTGGCTCAAAATCAAGGGTAAATAAAGCTGGCGAAAATGTACGGAACAGGTGCGCAACGATTCGTGATGTTTTGGTAATCGATGAGTGGCGGGCTGCTCATTTCAATGTCTTGAATACTTTTCAAGCAAGTTTGCGCAACAGAACACGCAACACCAAAATCTATGTCGCTCAACGCCATAAGAGACAATCGACAATTTTTGGTAAACTCCTCCGCTTCCCCAAAATGCAACTTGCCAGAATGGACGACGTGGCTGGCTGCCGCTTAATATTTCCTGATATTGACACCCTCTATAATTTTCGAAACAGTTTTCACAAAGCTCGCTTTCGCCATAAGCGAAAGAATGAGATCGATAAATACGACTACATAAAGACCCCAAAGTCGACTGGATATAGAGGTGTGCATGATGTGTATTCCTATGATGTGAACTCTGTAAAAGGAAAAGACCTAAAGGGGTTGATGGTAGAAATACAGTATCGCACCCAAGCTCAACATGCGTGGGCAACGGCCGTTGAAGTGATTGGGTTTATCACTGAGAACCAACCAAAGTTTCAAGAAGGCGACACGAGATATTTAGTAGCGATGTCTCTCGCTAGCGAAATCATTGCTCGGACATCCGAAGCTAATTTTGGTACTCACTACAATATTGAAGATACCGAGTTGGTTAAACAATTTCTAGAAATAGACGAAGAACTGTCGCTTTTACGAATGCTTAGAGCCTTGAATGCGACCGAAACAGAACAAACTGAAAAGAAAAATATCATTCTAATCGTCGATAAGGACGGTGGACTTGAAATGCAAACCTACAGGGATGCACCTGAAGCACTCAGGGCATTGTTTCAGCTTGAAAATGACAGGCCAGATAGTGACATAGTCCTTGTTAAGGCGGACTCTTCTGAGGAAGTGCGATTCGCATTTAGGAATTACTTCTCAGACGCTACGGACTTTATTCGGCTTATTGAAGAAGGCTGTCGAACCCTAAGCAGGAACCAAAAAATAATCGGCTTTGATGGCATTGATGTAAAATGAAGGCAGATTCAATTTGGAATAACAAAGGGGTCAGCCCTTGAAACAGGACAAAAAATAACACGGCAACAGGGGGTAGCATGCCAGACGTAACAGACATCAACACCAAACAAACCAGAATAGCCCGACTGCTCAGCGAGATCACCAGT
>SDWK01000537.1 GCA_004195335.1 Shewanella sp. | reverse complement strand
CAAGCCCCTTCATTTCAATTCACAAATATCCTGTCGAAATGCATTGTCATATATCAAAAGAAATTTTGGAAGGTGGCTTACTGTCCGGTAAGTCACCATCAATAACAAGCAAAAAGCCCACGGTTACCAGATCGTGGGTTTTTCCTGTAATGCTCCATATTTAACACACACCACTACAGTTCTCCTTGTGGAGACGATAGACTGAAGACCTGCTAATTCCATAGCTGGTCGGCGATATCGACCTTACTGCACCCAGGCGCTTCAAAATCCTCCACCAGTTGCGCAATCTCTTTTTTGTCTAATTTCGCTTTTGCCCCGAACTGGACGCCTCTCGCGATGGCCTTTTCACGACCTTCGCGAGACCGCTCCCTGATCAGACCACGCTCAAACTCGCCGATAGAGGCCAAGATATTGAACTGCAATCGTCCGTAAATTGTTGTCGTATCGATGCCCTGATCCAGAACCACGAGATCAGCCTTCTTCTCTTCAAGTCGCTGTACGATCATGGACAGGTCAACCACTGAACGCGCTAACCGATCAAGTTTCGTAACGACAAAAGCATCATCGTCTCGGACAAAATCCAGGGCCTTCTGTAGCTCTATGCGTAATTTCGTGGAACCGGCCGAGACCTTTTCGTGATAAATTCGATCACAATCAGAGAGCTTGTCCAATTGCACGTCAAGCTTCTGGCCAAGACTACTTACTCTCGCATATCCAACTCGCATTCCCATGATGACCTCCGCCGCAAATGGTTGGCAGTGACCCCTTCTAGGCAGGGTCTTGGAGTAAAGTTTAGCTTGATTGGACAGGGAGAGGTCTGGACCAGTATCGGAATACAGGGTCTGTAAAAAAAATAGCCACCTCGCATCTTTTCTGCCGCCAAAACAATATGGAACAACATGTCGGACAGTCACCGTCACTCTCTACCACCTAACCCCGCCACACCAGTCCTGCCAAAGATAAACCCAGATTTTGTATACGGCGATTTATGAAGATATATTTACTGCAATTAATTTTATTCACAAAGACAACCTATAAACTTTTGATAAAATCCGACAATGGGTTTCAGTATTCAGATTACCCGTGGTTCCGGTGATCTGTTCTTTGGAGGGCCAATGACTGAGAAGATGCATTGTGATGGTGCCCACATTTGTCTGGTCGGAGCAAACCGGTTTCAAAATGAGATGTTCGTTGAAATCCTTAAGCAGAACCATCAATGCCAGAACACGTTTAGCCTTGCAGCTTCACTCCCCGAAATCCCTGAAAATTTCTTGAACAAAGCCCAACCCAAGACCATTTTTTACCTCGACTGCTTCGGCCTAGACGAGCAGGCCCTTAAGTCCTTGCTGGCCTCAGCCTGTCAGACTTTTCAATTAGACAATTTTCTGGCGCTGTTTAACCTTGTCAAAGGCACGGGGGTTGAAAAAGAAGCACTGGACTATGGCGTTCGCGGCTTCTTTTACATCGGTGATTCTCCGAACGATTTCTGTAAGGGGACGCAGGGGCTCTTGAGAGGGGAAATCTGGCTCTCCAGATTGGCAGCGTCCGAGCTTATCATGGCTGCGACCCAACCCCCATCGCAGTATCTCCTCAAGGAATCAGGGACCGCCCACCTCTCCGTCCGCGAGAAAGAGGTCTTGGCTCATCTGGCAAACGGAGCTAGTAACGAAACGATCGCCACCGAACTGTTTATCAGCGTTCACACACTCCGCACGCACCTCTACCACATCTACCAGAAAATCAATGTGCACAACCGCATGCAAGCGGTGCGCTGGTGGGAGAGAAACCTCTAGTCGATACCCATGATTCAGTATCCCGACTCACATTTCTTTCGTATTGCGCCCCACGCCAAGTCATTCATAGCCCACCTTAAAATACGCCGCACAATCAAATAAATTGCGGATGTCCATGGCTTGCCCCTGCACTACACTGCCAACTTAAGTAGAATCGTTTTTGTCTGTGGTCAGTGTACCGTCGCAAAATAGGATGAATCTACTAATGTGGTCTTTTTTTTTTGGGGGGGGGTGAATTAATTGGCGGCCCTGTAACAAAACATCAACCACCAAGGGCACCTAACCCACAACAAAGGAGAGAAAGGTATGTTTGAGTTTGGACTTTATGTTCTCGGAGCGTTTTTCCTTTATGTTTTACTGCTGCCTTTGGCTGGCGCTCTTGTCGGTTTCGTAATCTATATGGGCCTACCGCATCTAATGAGTGTGGCCATAGCGTGCATTGCCCATAAAAAAATTTATGGCAGTTATTTTGACTTAGGTGCCTTTTGGATTCTCGCTCTGGTGTTGAGCGTGGGCATAGTCTATATCCGCCAAATCTACCAAAAGACTCTTGAGATGGGATACGAATGGCATGAGGGCTACTTTTTAGCCAGCAAGACCATTCTGGAGCTTGGGCTACCCTATCGAAAAATAAAAAAAGAGCAGTGGCGTCTTAGCTAAATTTATTGTTTTGAACTTTATCTGAAAAATACTTGCCACCCACTTGGACGCAGGGTCATCGTTTTTCAGAAGTCACCACATGTCAGACATGGAAATGGCTACCTCACAAATTGAAGTAGCCATTCTTGCTTTGCAGCATCTGTAAGAATTGCCTCACCACACGCTTTTCAGGCCCCCACATCAATGGGAGACGAAATGCAGGACACTTTCCATCAAGCAGTGGATCGTCGGTTGGACTTACACCACTTCACTAGACACCGGCCGTCTGTTTCCAAAATTCAGAATTCCAAAACATGCTTTTCCAAAACAAAGCAGGTAAAGGTTCCGGAAAAAACCTCTTTCCCAGCGTCCTCGGAGTAAACGCTGCAATGCACTTGCCGCTTTTTGCCTTGGGATTCTACGATATGGGCTTTAGCTGTAAGAGAATCCCCGACACGAGTCGGCGCTAAAAATTTTACATCGGCTGCGCCAAGAACAACAAAGGGGTCATTGACCGCAAGCATAGCAGCGTAATCGGCAAGGCCAAAAGTAAAGCCACCATGAACCAGAGACTGCTCGTCAGAGGCCATTTCGGGGCTTGTTTTAAGACTGGCAGTTGCTTTCCCCTCTGAAATTTCAACAATCTCACCAACAAGCTTGGGGGAAATTTTCATATGCGTGTTTACATTCATATCCTACCCTTTCAACTGGTTTACCTGACTTTTGATGTTCCCGACGCAGAAAATAGCGGGTGGCTATCTGTTTTTCAAAATGCTGATTTTACTAGTTTTGCGAATGCATCGGATCGCTCCGAAATTCGTTTTCAAAAGTGAAATCCTGATTTTTGAAATGGCGAATCTGTACTATTCATCCCTAGATGAAGCAGGCCCCTCCGTTCCAGCACAATATTAAAGA
>SDWK01000532.1 GCA_004195335.1 Shewanella sp. | reverse complement strand
GTCTTTACCATGAGTGAGATAGTTATCGCTAACATATTCGGAGCGTCTAGTTGCCAGAATCATTGCAAATCATAAAAAGCCCAAATGATCATCGCCGATATCAGTATCTGGTGTTGGAAAACGGTTTATCTGTTCTTCTAGTCGAAGATAAGCAAGCCAGCCAGGCTGCCGCATCTATGGCGGTAAGGGTCGGCCATTTTGATGATCCGATTTCTAGGCCAGGAATGGCGCACTTCCTCGAGCACATGCTTTTTCTTGGTACAGAAAAGTTCCCGGATTCCGGCGAATATCATGCCTTTATCAATCAACATGGCGGCAGTAATAACGCATGGACGGGTACAGAACAAACTAACTTTTTCTTTTGCATAAATGCAGATGCATTCGAAGAGTCGCTCGACCGCTTTAGCCAATTTTTTATCGCGCCTCTGTTTAGCCAAGAGTTAGTCGAACGTGAGCGTCATGCCATCGAGTCTGAATTCAGCTTGAAACTCAAAGATGATATTCGCCGCACTTATCAGGTACAAAAGGAAACCGTCAATCCAGCTCACCCCTTTTCAAAATTTTCAGTTGGGAATTTAGAAACTTTAGGTGGGGATGAATCCATTTTAAGAGAAGAGTTAATCAATTTTTATCAGTCTCATTACAGCGCTAATTTGATGACGCTATGTCTTGTTGCGCCATGTCCTCTGGCCGATTTAGAGACCCTGGCGAATACCTACTTTCGCGATATTAAGAATCATCATCTTGTAAAAGCGTATCCTGACGTCCCCATATATCAAGCCGAGCAACTAGAGTCACAGATAAATATAATTCCAATCAAGGAACAAAAGCGGGTCGCCATGACCTTCAGCTTACCGGCAATCGATGCTTTCTATAAACACAAACCTTTGACCTTTATCAGTCACCTGCTCGGTTACGAAGGCAATGGCAGCTTACTCTCTTACCTTAAAGATAATGATTTAGCGGTGAATTTATCCGCTGGCGGTGGCGTCAACGGCTACAATTTCAAAGATTATAACATCAGCATTCAACTTACCGATAAAGGTGTGGCTAACCTGGAGAGCGTTATTGAATGCGCTTTTGAATATATTGAACTTATCAAAACACAAGGAATGCAGGAGTGGCGCTATAAGGAACGGGCCAACTTATTAAAACTGGCATTTAAATATCAGGAACAGATAAAAACACTGGATCTGGCTAGTCACCTCAGCATCAATATGCATCATTATGATGTTGAAGATCTTATCTTCGGTGATTATAAGATGGACAGTCTCAACGTTCCGGAGACATTAAGTTTATTAAATATGATGACGCCATCGAACCTGCGTGTTCAACTCATCTCTTCAAATCTCGATACAGAGCGTCAGGCAGCCTGGTACCACACGCCTTACCAGATAAAACCTATCTGTCAGAAAAAGATAAAATACTGGAGTCAGCTCCCGATCAGGCCTGAGTTAAAATTGCCTGAAGCCAACCCGTTTATTATCGAAGACTCAATTCCCAGAGCCGATAAAAGCCAAAGCAAAGTACCCGTTATAGTGTCTCAGGAAAAAGGTTACCGTATCTGGCACAGAAAAGATGATGAATTTAACGTGCCGAAGGGGCACCTCTATCTGTCGCTCGATTCAGTGCAAGCAGCCTCTTCAGCTAAACATGCAGCCCTAACACGACTGTATGTTGAGATGCTGCTTGACTACCTAACCGAATTTACCTACCAAGCCGAAGTTGCCGGACTCAGTTACAATATTTATCCACACCAAGGTGGGATAACACTGCACCTCACCGGTTTTACCGGCAAACAAGAGATACTACTCGCCCTTTTGATTGAAAAGGCGAGAGAGCGTAATTTCACTCAAGGTCGATTTAATCTGATTAAACGACAGATTTTAAGAAGTTGGTATAATCAGGCGAGATCAAAACCCATCTCTCAAATATTTACTGGCCTGACCGTTACCTTACAAAAACGCAGTTATGAACCATCACGAATGGCAGAAGAGTTAGAGGGGATCACGCTAGAAGATCTACACGAGCATGTCAGAAGTTTCTTTGAAAAAATCCATCTAGAAGGCTTGGTCTATGGTGATTGGCTTGAAAGTGAGGTTCAAACATTAGGTAAACGCTTAAATCACATCTTGTCTCTGGTCTCCTCTCCAAGCCGAGAATCTGAACGTGAACTGGTTAATCTTGCTAGCCACGGTACCATGATGCGTGAACTGGATGTCACACATCAAGATAGCAGTATCATAGTGTACTATCAGGCCGATGCCGCTATAGCAGAGCAGATGGCTCTATTTAGTTTGTTAAACCATACTATGTCTTCGACCTTCTTCCATGAATTACGTACCAAGAAGCAGCTGGGTTATATGGTAGGCACAGGGTATCTGCCGCTGAATAGATACCCGGGTATGATTTTCTATATTCAATCGCCCACATCGGGACCAAGGCAACTTTTAGAAGCTATTGACGAATTTATTGCCGATTTTAACTATGCGGTCATGCAGATAACCAATGAGCAATGGGAAGTGACCAAGCAAGGACTGATCAATCAAATAATGGAGCATGATCCAAATCTAAAGACTCGCGGGCAAAGATATTGGTCGAGCATAGGGAACAAGGACTACCAATTTAATCAAAGGGAGCTTGTGGTCAAAGAGGTTAGCAAATTAACCCGAGCAGACTTAATTAAATTTATGATGAAGAAGATGCGCACTAAGCACTGCGACAGACTCGTCCTATTCACAACTGGCGAAAACCACGGAAACCTCGAACCCTTAACCTCTGCTAACATGATCACAGATCTGCGTACCTTTAAGCGAAATGCAGCCAAATTTAGTTATTAATCGAGACTGATTTATTAGAGGTTAACAAGCTGGAGTTAACCACTAGCAGTAAAAAAAGCAGTGAACAAAAGAAGTTTATAAGCGGCCGAAGTTTCGTAAGATCCGATGGCCAGCTCGATTGCCAGGGGATTAAATCCTTCATTCCGGGCGATGGCTATTTTCTCATCAATCTGGATCGAATCGCTGCGGGGCAAAAATCCCGCAGCACTCTGAATCTCTGATCCATCCTGTATTTGAGCCGGTAAAGAATCCGATTTTACCGGCAACTGTGATTTATTTTGATCGGAATTCATTTCAAAAATTTAGCACATTATGAGGGGCATTCAAAGTCATCTTTTATTCAGGCTGACAGTACATCTGCCGATGATCGTCTGTGCTTTACGCTTCAAGTCATTGGCGTACGTATCATTTTTGCCCAGGGCCGTTTCAACAGCGTCGAGTGTATCGTAATACAGATTCCATCCGCGTCTTTCTTTTTCATATATCCGCCTGAGAGAACTATTCTTAC
>SDWK01000273.1 GCA_004195335.1 Shewanella sp. | reverse complement strand
GTTTGAGGTGTTTACTAGAAACCCTGACTTATAAGAAGTCAACCACACCAGGCGGCATTATATCAAATGCATCTCAAATGTTTCCCACAATTCCTCTCGCAACTAATTTATAGGTTGTTTTTGACTAAAATACGAAATTCTTGCTTACCCTGCAATGTAAGAAAAGAGAAGGCCACTCATCATTCTTAGTAGACTGCCCCACCCTTGACTCCAGAACCAGCAAAAGAGGATAATTAAACTTACAAGGTCTCGATAAAACCAAACCTACTGAAAAGCGGGGACGGAAAGCGGCGGATCTCACAACTTTTTCACTTCCAGATGGCCGAGCTACCGAAGGACAAATCCTATCGGTGTGCTCGGCTTTTAATTTCTAAGGGCTGAGGACCTGACAAGGGAAATCTAACCTGAAGTGGAGGAATTAAAGATGAAATTTATGAAGATAATTATACTAGTAGTGACACTCTCTATTTTTGCCACCACAGTTATGGGACAAGAGCCGCCTAAATTCTATAAGGACACCTATCCTGAGCATGCCCTCAAGTCCAGGCTCGAAGCTGAAGGTGCCCTGATGGGTAAGGGGGCCACCCTCGATGCGAAAACACGTGAACTCATTGCTTTGGGGGTATCAGCCCAAATTCCTTGTGTTTACTGTGTCTACGCCCACGATAAAAACGCGCGTGCGGAGGGTGCCACTGAAGCCGAAATTCGTGAAGCTGTCGCGATTGCTGCTCACGTGCGCCATTGGAGCACTGTGCTCAACGGCATGGGGTATGACTTTGAGGATTTTAAAGCTGAAGTTGATAAAATGCATGCCCCAAAATGACTTAGAACGTGCCGATAACAAGGCTCATCTGACGCCTGATAGCATCAAAGCCCTTGAAGATAGATGCATAATGGGACTGGTGAGACGGCAATAGCCATTACGAGAACGTAAGTGTGGAAGGGGACAAGTCTACTCATTCCTACCACGAGTCCGATTCCACCGCCTCCTCCGATTAAGGCGTTACCGGGAAGGTTTAAAAGTAAGGCGATAGTTACAAAGCGGTGCTTGAGAAGAAACGGAGCAATCCTGCTCGGTGCTTTACCGCTCAAATATTCTAATCGTTCTTGTTGAGCTAGCGGTTCCAGTTCGATGACAAGTTCACTCGCCTTCTCCAGATACAGCCATTTGAGAAGGCGGCGCACTATATTAAGAGGGAAAAATCTTCCTATTGTGTAGCTGATTGACAAGGCCACTATCGTACAGAAATAAACCAGCAAAGCACTTTTGCTTCCAAACAACAACATGACTGCCATCCCGACTTCAAGCCCTGGCATGAATGGAGTTGCCATCAAGAGGATGTAGATCACAACAGCAATCAGTAGAACAGTGTGAAGCATTGAATCATGGCGCGGAAATAACTGGAAGTTGATTAGATGCCCCAGCCACGTACCTGCCACATTGAGTAGCAGTATGAACGCCAGAACGATGGCCATTCTGGTGTGACGTTTTTTCTTTGAAGAAACCTCTTTATCCTGGCCCGTATTGTCCAATCTAGTGCTCCAGAGGCAGGTTGCACCTTTAGTGCGGCAGAAAGATAACAGCTCACTTTTTCAAATTGCCCTTGAACCAATACTCTCTGCGGATGTCCCAATACCAACGTTCCTTGGTCCAGACAAAGCTCACCTCGACTTGATCTCCATCAATGACACCTTGCCAAGATATTGTCCCGTGTGTCGCACTTTCCGTGACAGCGTTGAAATGAATTTTCTCGTCAACTACTTTTGTATTATATGGACTGCTACTAAAATTGTAGGGTTCACATGAAACAGAAGTAAACAGACCCTTTTGGAAGATGATTTCCTCATCTTCGTACTCCGCAAGTTTTTGGCCCACTTCACCATTCTTCCCTACAAAGGATCTGCCATCTAAAAGGTTAGCTTTTTCGCCGGCCCAGCCTGAGCTGACCATGCACCAAAGCAGGGTCAGGACAATCAAGGCCAAAGAGTACAGTTGCTTCTGACCTGTGAAGGCTTTCTTGTATGAACTGTTCACGTTCATAATAACCTCCAAACTTTAATAGTGCTTCTCTTGTATAAGATTTGTTGCGACCTACAAGTAATACTATCAAACTGATGCTTCTTTGCAGGAGGTTTGATCTGTCGCTACCGGTTCACTAAGGATCAACACTTGAAAGAGGAGGGGACGATAAGGCTGCGATTGCTCGAAGATGTTTTGATTGCGTTTCAGACATTAATCGGAGGCCAAAAGAAAAGAGCGCCTTCCAGGAAAGTAGCTCTCATTGTGGAACTGTTTCGAGTCCAGTAATCCAGTTTACTATTTATCCTCTCGCATTGATTAGACATGCTCAAATTGACCGGAATGCGAAATTCTTACTGACCCTGACATATAAGAAAACGGCCACCAAGGATTGAACCCTGGTGGCCATAGTTTTGTGGACTAAACGGCTTTCTATACATCGCCATCAACAGGAAGGCAGATTTCATCCAACTGGCGGCTGTGCTTACTCATTCGCTGCCCGCAAATCTTCATCGCTTGCCTGCCAACCTTCTGCAGCGTCGTGTGGATGGTTATGAGCTTCGATCAACTTCTCCGGGCGGAGGGAACGGCTCTTCTCAACCTGATCAACGCCCAGTGCGGTGATTGCCAAATGACCTGTCTCGAGTCGTTCGACCCACCCCTTAGTCTTGATGTACCACAGATGGAACTCAGCCAATTCGAGCGGAGTGTTAAGAAGCCGAGATATTTCAGTTTCCCCCAAACCCGGGCTTTTCATGGTGCGTCTACGTTGAACATACAACAATGAAAGAATACGCTCACGAGCGACCTTGTCGTCGCCTATCTCAGACATGTCGCTAGCCACTGATGCTAGCTTCCATTTTCGGTTCCAGTAATCCTGATACCTTGCGTCGTAACCGGCGCGGGTCTCAGGATCTGAGAGTACCTCGTAAGCCTCAACGATCTTTATAAATTGGTCATTGTTTGTTTGGTCGGAGTGATCAGGATGTAACTTCTTGGCGAGATGCCGAAAGATGCGTTCAATGGTCTCGGTATCTGCGTTAGAGCTAAGTTGTAGCAACTCGTAGAAATCAACAAATTCATTTGCGCTCATAAGAGTCCCTTTCTAGGCTGGAATTACCAATGTGGGCCATTCACAACACTTATTCAGTGATGTCATCCATACATATTCCTAAATGTCCTGACTAAAAAGAAACGCCCACCTTCGTCAAAACAAAATGGGCATTTCTTGCCCCCCTCCCAGAAGAAACATATAATCACTAACAGCAATTTTCATTCCATACTTTTAGGGGGTATTTACGACTTCATATTTGAATGCGATAAACTACTGAAATA
>SDWK01001054.1 GCA_004195335.1 Shewanella sp. | reverse complement strand
TCTATGTATAGAGACTAGGTCATAAGACATCACTGAAAAGGAAAGCATCATGTTTAATTCAACTTTAACTCAAATAGCAAAAGTATCGTTAGTCGCCGCAGTACTAGCGGGAGCGAGTGTCAGTGCTCATGCAGATTCGCTTATTCCCACTGATCTTACCAGCAACATAGAGCAAAATATCTCAGCACAGATGCAAGATATGATGCAGATCGCTCAAAGAGAATTGAGTCTTTCACTTCAGGCACAACTTTCTGAGGCTATGTTTGAAGTCGATGCAGAAGATGAAAATCAATTCGCTAAAGAGATGACAGAACAGGCAATCACCAGTGCGATGGTAAAGGAGTAATTATGTGGTTCACTTCAGAAATAGCGGCTTTGTTATTGACCCCAGTATTCGGTTTCACGCTTTGTGCCGTACTGATCTGCACATTCAAGTGGGATAGGGTTAATGACTGAATGCAAATTGGCCGTAATAATTATTTAATCCGGAGGTTGTATGAGTGGTTTTAGTTCAATGGATAAATTGGTATCACGATTGAAGCAGCCAAACAGTTTGATATGTGGCGTGGCGGCCATGATGGCTGACAAGTTTAATTGGTCATGTTTATGGACGCGAGTGGCTTGGGCTGGCTTGATATTGATGAACCCGGCTATGGGCTTATTTATCTATTTTGTTCTCGCACTCGTTTTACCTAAGTGGGAAAGAAATTTTTGAAAGCTCAGAGAAGATTAAAAATAAAAAAGCTTTTGGATCTCTTCATTGGGATCGGTATCGCCATTTTGGCAACATCGCTTTTAATTGCGGCGGTACAAATCTGGGGAACGACTCAATTCCTGACCGGGACCTTGTTGAGCGTAGAACCATTATTTTGGATGAATATGAGTGTATGGACTGTGATCCTTACCTTGGGAATCGTTTTACTCCTTATACTCTGGTTAACGATAGCATTTAGTTTTCTGGCGTTGGTTTCCGGGCTTTGCATTACCTGTGCCTTAATTATGATATTTGCTGGGTTCTCTCTTTTTTGGCCTGTATTACTGCTTATTCTTGCAGGATGGGGCGTCGGTCAAGCTAGCCAAGCTGACTAGCTACACTTTTCTACCATTTGCTTCAGAAGCTTGAGCTTTAGAAGACAGAGTTAATCTAACTCACGCATTTACTCTTTATTCAAAAAAGCCTTAAAGCGGTTTTTAGCTTCATCACTTTGCAACCTTATTGCAAACTGCTCCAGTTCCCGCTCCATCTGTTTCCGTACTAAATCTTTGTTGGGTCGCAAAAGTTCACGGGTGGCTTGTAGAGCTTGAGGTGGCTGATTGGCAAGTTTGACGGCCTTAGCTAGCGCATAGTCGAATATCTCACCTGCCGAAACAACTTCATTGACTATGTTAAGAGTACTGGCGGTATTGGCATCGAAACTTTCACCCAGTAACAATAGTTCTGCGGCTTTGTGTGGTCCAACAAGTTGTGGCAGTAATAAACTTGCCCCCGCCTCAGGAACCAAGGCGAGGTTAACAAAGGGTAGCTGAAACTTTGCACTTGGGTCTGCATAGACGAGATCACAGTGCAATAGTAATGTTGTCCCTATTCCTACTGCAGGCCCCGTCACCGCGGCAACTAATGGTTTCTTGAGATCCAATAGGCTGAACAGGAAACGAAATGCAGGATGTTTTGCGTCTAAGTTACTATTTTTTAAAAAGTCTGCTACATCGTTGCCAGAGGTAAAACAGTTTTGCTGCCCTTTGATTAAAAAGGCGTTAATAGCGTTGTCTGACTCACCTTGGATGAGGTATTCTGTGAGGCTAGTATACATATCGAGACTGAGCGCATTGCGCTTATCTGGTCTATTGATAGTAATGATTCTGACGCCTTGCTCATCCTGAACCTGAATTGTACTCATTACGTTATTTCCTCTTAGACGAATGGGATTAAATGGAGTTTAATACATTGAAACGAATATTCAAACAAGCGTTTAATTTATTAGTGTTGTCATGCGCATCGTTTGCGACTTTTGCCAATGTAGCGTTGGTTGAGGGGCACGTTAGGGCTATGCCTGCAAGTGTGCCCAATACGGCGGCTTATTTTACTCTTGAAAATCATGGCCCGGAACGTCAACTCGTGGCCGTAAAAGCTGATTTTGTAAAAGAGGCGCAGCTTCACACCATTATTGAACAAGATGGCATGGTAAAAATGCGTCAAGTCGAAAGTTTTAAGATCCCGCAGCACGGCACACTGACTCTGATGGAGTCGGGAGATCATGTGATGTTGCTGGGATTGAAACAACCATTAGTATCGGGGGCATCGGTCGACTTAACTCTTAAGTTTGATGATGGCAGTGAACTACCGATTAGCTTAATGGTGAGCAAGCAGGATATGGCAAAAATGAAAGGCCATGAACACCACCATTGATAAGTAGTGTAAGTATTGGTCATACAGGAGTGTAACAGATGCAAATGACATGGAAAAAAGGCGCCTTAATAGCAGTCTTGATAATTTTGATTGGTTATATCGTCAGCGTTTGGTGGAGTGTTGCACCAGAGGTATTTAGTCACCAAGAGCTAAAGTCAGAAACGGGAAATGAGGTCGTGGGATACGCGACAACCACCTCATTGATACTCACCATGGAGAAGCTACTCGATAAGAGTGGTGGTTGGTTATCCAATGATGTCATGCCTCCATCTGTATTTATGGACAACATGCCGGCTTTTGAATTTGGTGCACTCGAACAAGCCAGAGACTTGGCGTTGATTATGAGGAAAGAGTTTAGTCGCTCTCAGTCTCAATCCGCTGCCGATAAAGATCTATTAGCCGCGCACTCTAAGCTCAATATTGAGCACACCAGTTGGCTGGTTCCAAGTGCCGAAGGTGAGTACAGAGACGCAATAAAATTATTAAAAGTGTACCGCGCTAAAATTTCAGACCCGGCCAATCAAGACGCACAGTTTTATGCTCGTGCCGATAACCTTAACGAATGGCTGAAAGAGGTTCAAAAGCGTCTCGGCAGCATGTCGCAGCGCCTGTCTGCAAGCGTGGGACAGGAACGATTGAATACCGACCTTGCAGGGGACAGCGAAGCAAGTCAATCGACGCCTAACAATGCGAGTAATCAGATTAAGACGAGTTGGTGGAAAATTGATGACGTATTTTATGAAACTCGTGGCGCGACATGGGCGTTACTGAATTTCATGAAGGCGATTGAAGTTGATTTTGCCGATGTGTTGAAAAAGAAGAATGCTGAAGTCAGTTTGCAACAAATCATTCGTGAACTGGAAGAGACACAACAATCTGTGTGGAGCCCCATTATCTTAAATGGTTCGGGCTTCGGCGTTGTCGCTAATCACTCTTTGGTGATGGCAAACTATATTTCC
>SDWK01001047.1 GCA_004195335.1 Shewanella sp. | reverse complement strand
GGGCTCGGAGATGTGTATAAGAGACAGGAAAGTGTTCGTAAACTAACCGAAAAGACACTCAGAAAAGAGTATCTTAAAGGTAAAGAAAAACGAAGCAAAATCAGCAATACGCAACGGCGTGCTGGAAGTACGATTGAAAAAAGCATGAACAGGAGTAAGCAGCCATGCATAAACGAAAACCAAAGAAAATCAATAATAACGTGAAGGAGAGATTTTTAGTGAGAGAGTAATAAAAACTATCAATGTCCGGCCATGCAATAAAAGACGTTAGGCATACACCGCAGAAGACGACCAGCGATAACCGCTGATCGAATGAAGCACTTAACCTGAAACTATGGGGCTGCTCTGCCACGGACACGTATAACCATCTCAGCAAGTTCGGGATCCTGACACGGCTCATGTCCCATAAACCAGGCGAATAAATCTGGATCTTCACCCTCTAACAAACGCACGAAGGTATGCTTATCCTTGGTGGATAACTGCTCGTATTGGGATTCAACAAAAGGTTGAAACAGGACATCAAGTTCAAGCATACCTCTTCGGCATGCCCATCTTACTCTGGCAATCTTCATCGGTTCAGACACGCAAATGCTCCCTAAATTTTTTTCGCTAGTGTACCGTTTGTCACTCACTGAGTCGATGTTATAGTAATTTAACTTGGGGGTCTCTTCCCTCGAAAAGGTCAGTAAAGTCAGTTTCTAATAACCGTTTAACAGCGGGGTGCTGGATCATTCGCTCGGCAAACATCACATGATAAACCTCCTTGATATCACTGGTTTCACCTAGTAAGTGCATATCATGGGAGAGAATATCTTGCTTATAGATCGAAGGCGCGACGAAAATCCCTTGCTTGAAATAGCCGAAGGCTTTCATCATAGCGGCATCATCGAACTCACCTAATATATTAACGTTGAGACCATTTTCATCGAACCAGTGATGCAGTTGTTGCCCCAAGGAGGTACGTTTACCCGGAATAAGTAATTTACCCTCCTCTAAACACTCTGGGAAAGGCTTGCTGTACTGCTCGGAGGAAAAGAAAGCGACACCACACTCACCCAACTTTTTTGACAATATCTCAGGGTATTTCAACGACTCACCAGCACAATCAGATAAGATCATATCCAGCTTATGTTCGCGTAATCTCTCCATCAAACTTTCATGAGTGGCCTCAAAACAGGCAAGATGCATAGAGCCGTCACTCGGCACCACCGAGAGCAATACCCGGCTCGCCAAGGCTTTCGATAACGCATCGGCAATACCGACTTCGAATAGAATATTCTCATCCTTTTGATAGTTGAGAATATCTAACATTTCATAGCTTAAGCTAAACATCTTATCGGCATATCGAAATACTAATTCACCTAGCTCAGTCGGTTCCAATGTCGACCAACACGCTTAAATAAGCTTCCCTTCAGGCGACTTTCCAACACCCTAATCTGTCCGGTTACCGTTTGCGGTGCTAAGCATAAAGCCTCGGCAGCTTTCGCTACCGAGCCCTTTTTATGAACCATCCAAAAATAATATAGATGATTGTAGTTAAGATGAGACATACAAGTACTCTATTGTGCCGCTAAGTTACTTAAGTCTCTGACAGTCCATCAGGCTGTACATCACGTTGTTAAGCATCTCTATGTTTTGTATGCTGCCGGCAGTAAATGCCTCTGCAAGCCCTTTCAAGAGTACGTCTCTATCAGGGATCCGACCTTCACAGTAAGTTCTGTTGGCCTCCTGGAAACGCTTACCTCCTCGATATTTAAGGGCTCTAGACTCATAGCTATCGGTCTCGATACGTGCCCCAGTCGCATTGGGCTTATACATTAGGGCACCATCAACCACACCTTCGAGATAGTGCTGACAGGTTTCACTCTTAATATCGCTATTGCAAGCATTCAACTGCTCAGCTTGAGCCGTGGAAATAAAACCTAAACACAGGGTAAGTGCTAATAGTATAACTCTCATGCTAGCTCTCCTTTCTTGTTTTGTTTAGTGACATCAACTTCCGGCAATACTTTAGATAACCAGAAGTAACCAATAATCGCCGATGCGAACGAACCTACTAGAATACCGAGTCTCGCAAAGTCACCGTACGCAGCAGCATCTCCGGTAAATGCCAGTGAAGAGATAAACATCGACATGGTGAAGCCGATACCACACATCACGGCGACGGGGGCAATATGTCTCCAGCCCATCCCTTCAGGTAATACAGCCAGTTTTAGTTTTACACCAATATAGCTGAAAATAAGTACACCTAATGGCTTACCTAACAGCAGACCTAAGGCGATACCGACAGGCACTGGTGATAAGAGATCACCGAAGCTCATTGGGCTCAAATCGACCCCAGCATTGGCAAATGCAAATATCGGTAAGATGATGAAGGTACTCCAGGGATGCAGGCTATGCTCCAGACTCTCAGAGGGAGAAGTGCCATCCTTTGCCCTCAATGGAATACAGAAGGCTATGATCACGCCGGCTAAGGTCGCATGAACCCCTGACTTTAATACTGCTATCCAGAGAATAAGACCTAATACACCATAGGGGCCTAGGGCCATCACTCCTTTTCGGTTTAGTCCGACCAGTCCCAAAATTGCAACTGCTGCCACTACCAAGCTCAACATAGAAAGGTCTGTGCTGTAGAACATGGCGATAATCACAACAACACCCAAATCATCAATAATGGCCAAGGCTAACAAGAAGACCTTTAGGGATACAGGTACACGACTCCCTAGCAGGGCCATGACCCCTAAGGCGAACGCGATATCAGTTGCGGCAGGAATAGCCCAGCCCGCTTGAGTAATCGGATCTCCATAGTTAAATAGCAGATAGATCCCTGCTGGGAATACCATGCCACCAATCGCCGCGAAAGTGGGTAAAGATGCTTGAGCTGCACTAGATAGTGCTCCCTCGAGTAACTCTCGCTTAACCTCTAAACCAATGAGCATGAAGAACAGAGCCATCAAGCCATCGTTGATCCAATGTATTAATGTCTTGTCGATATCTAAACTACCGACGCGTACCTGCATTTCCGTATCCAGGAAGCCTTGATACATTCCTGATAGTGGCGAATTTGCCATGATCATTGCGAGTGCGACTGCAACCATAAGCAGAATGCCGCCTGCCGATTCCTGGCTTAAAAAATTCTTAATAGCCCTTTCCATAACTTGCTCCAATAGATCTAATAATTCGAGTGTATCGGAATTCGATGAGCGTGAATATTCGATTGCGACAGCTATAAACATCGGTATTTCCGAGGTATTAAGTGTAGCCAGTGAATGAATAGATATCAACAGTTCATTTTACGTTCAATGTAAAATTAGCAGTATAAACAGGTAGGTGTAGATTCAGGAAGAATATTAGTAAAGAATTTTAT
>SDWK01000581.1 GCA_004195335.1 Shewanella sp. | reverse complement strand
GTGTAATAAAATTGACGCTCGTCGTGTATATTTAATACAAGGGGAGCTACTTGTGTAGACAATCAGTTGCAATTGTTTCCGGACTCTCTCAACTTATGATACACATCGGGCAAGTGGGTAATGGGATAATAGGCATTCTTTGATGGGAAAGAGTCTTTTTAGCAGAGTGGCTTTCTGGCAGAAATCTAATTCAAAAATCAAAATAGGCATCTATGTCTGCCCTGATAAGCTTGTTGTTTATCGAGCCATTGATGATTCTGAACACGTTGACGAGCCTAAAGATACTTGTGAGTTTGCATTCGATGGTGTTAATTGGTCGAAAGTCTTTGCTCTGATAGCAAAGCAATTTGGGCCTGCTCAGGTTCAAATAACCTTGTGTTCCTCTTTTTATAACCTTCTCTTAGTCGATAAGCCCAATGTTGAATCTGAAGAGATGACGCAGGCCTTGCTCTGGTCAGTTAAAGATATGGTCAGCCAACCTGTCACCAATATACACCTGGATTATTTTGAGCCTCCGTTACCGGGTAATACTAAATTAAATGTTGTCGTTGTCGAAAAGGCGAGTTTAAGCGCCTTAGTATTGGCGGCGAAAGACCATGATATGGATGTCGAGGGCATCAATATAGAAGAGATGGCTGTGACCAACCTATTCACCGAAGAGACTCAGGCTAGACTGGTATTGAGTCATACTTCCGGTCAGGAGTTGCTGCTGACGGTAGTAAAGCAGGGTGAGTTATTTATGCAGCGTCGTGTGAGGGGGTTTAATCAGCTCGATAGTGTGAGTGCCGAGGACCTTGCATATGGACTGGCTGATAACCTAAGCCTGGAACTTCAGCGATCCATGGATTATTTTGAGAGCCAGCTGCGTCAAGCTCCCGTGGCATCGATCGAATTATTAATCAATGGGCATGTAGAAAAGCTTGCCGAGCTGGTTAGCGCTAACTTTAATCAAAAGGTTAATACGATTGAAGTCGATTCTGTTGAGGCGAAAATGGCGGCCTTGGCTCTGGATGAGATTAATCGAGATGAATCGACAGATAGAGGTATGAATTCATGACGATGAAGACCAGGGTTAACCTCTTTTCTGCGTCACTGTTCCCTCCTGAGTTGAGGTTATCATTCAAACACCTTACTCAGGTGTTATTGGTGTTGGTTAGCCTATTCACCATCGGTTGTGGGGTTAGTTTTGCTTTAGTCTCGGCTCTGGAAACCAACAAAGCAGAGCTGAGTATGCAAAAAAGTAAGCTGGACAATCAGAAGCAAAATCTTGAGACCGCGCTCGCCAATCGTGCACCGGATTCAGTACTTGTCGATGAGGTAGATCTTCTGTCTCAGCAGGTAGAACTTAAACGTATGTTACTCGGAGAGTTGAGTCAAAGGGAGGCGTTGACCAGTCACGGTTACTCACCTCTGATGAAAGATCTCGCTCGGGTTGCCAATAGCAATATTTGGCTCAGCAGAATTCAGGTCGATAATAATAACTTTATTTTTGAAGGTTTTAGCTCGGCACCTCATAGCGTCCCCCTTTGGGTTGAACGCCTGAAATTAACCGATACGCTCAAGGGGCACGCATTTGCTTCGATGACGATGAGCCGTGGAGAGGGCAAGCCATTAGCCTTTACCTTGACCAGCAAAGCGGGCGATAGTGTGGAGAATAATCAATGAAGCAGAGATGGCATGCATTAGCTGAGCGCTTCGATCTGTTGAGTCAACGCGAAAGGGTGATGGTGGCAACGGCTGCTGTCGTCGTAATCGGTATGCTTTGCTACCTGCCGCTGGAATCTTTATTACTGAAATATAACGCCCTGTCTAAGCAGATAACGGCTATCACTGCAGAAAACAACATTTCGCTACAACAGATCGAGCTATATGAACAACGCTTAGCTCAAGATCCCAATGATGAGTACAATAATCGCCTTCAGGTTCTCAAGCAACAAAGTGCCGATCTCGACGGTCAGCTGTCATTTCAGATGGTCGATATGATCCCGGCGGATCATATGCCTACCCTATTGAGTCAGTTATTAGGCAAGGTGACAGGTATAAAATTGCAGGAGTTTACCTCTATTGCACCGACTCCGCTCCTGGAACTCGATGATGAGAAGAAAACGAATTTATATAGCCATGGTATCCGTCTCACATTAGAAGGGGATTATTTCTCACTGCTAAAGTTTGTCGAAGCCGTTGAAAATATGCCCAATAAGCTTTATTGGAAACGGATGGATTACAAGGTAGAAGAGTATCCTAGCGCCAATGTCGTTTTGGAGCTGTACACCATAAGTGTCAATAAGGACTTCATCAGTGTTGCAAATTAAGGCGACTCCAGTCTGTTCAGTATTAGTGTCACTGCTGGTGCTACTGACAACCAGTATTCATGCTGAAACATTACGTGACCCTACACGGCCGGGCAGAGGGGCTGTGATCGTCGAAGTTACCTCATCTGGTCATGTCAACGCTCTGGTACTCAATAGTGTTTTGAAGGGAGAAACCTCATCTCATGCGGTGATCAACAATAAGATCTTTGTCTTAGGTGATAGGGTGCAGGGTGTGAAAATAGTTAGAATAGACACAAGTTCGGTGTCCTTGGCCGATGGCCGTAAATTGAAAATGTACCAAGCAATAACAGAGACAAAGGAAAAAAAATTCAAATGAGAGCGATTAACATTATTACGCCTCTGATAGCGCTTTTGTTGGCAGCCTGCCAAACAATAGACAGGCCACAGCCGGTAGAATCTAAGCAAGTTTTGTCTGATTCGGTACTCGCTGAACAGAATAAAACAGTGACACCACCGCCGGCAGTCATGCCCGATGCGATACAAAAAGAGTTGGCATCGAAAAATCTACTCAGTGGTTTGTCTCCGGTATTGAGAACGGAACGTCGTTTCGATGTGTCGGCTAATGATGTCGATGCTAAGGTCTTTTTCCCAAGTCTGGTGCAAGGCACTCCCTTGAGTGTTGCCGTACACCCTGGTGTGTCCGGGACGATTTCGCTCTCGTTGAAAGGGGTCACGCTCAGTGAAACGCTTCAAGTCGTGGAAGATATCTATGGCTATGAAGTCAGCCGTGAAGGCCGAATATTACGCATTTTCCCATCGGGCATGCGCACCGAAACTTTTCCGTTAAACTACTTGTATATGAAACGCCAGGGACTGTCGCTGACCTCGGTTAACTCGGGTCGTATATCCGATAGTAACAACTCAAATTCGAGTGGCGGAAGCGGAAACAGTAATAACAGCAACAACAGTAACTCCTCGAATAATAGTTCCGATCAGAGTGATAGCAGTAGCAGTAATGATACGACAAACGGCACATTCATTCGCTCTACGACAGAGACAGATTTTTGGGGTGAGTTAGAGAAGACTTTAGTCTCTATTGTGGGCAGCACTGGCGGCGGACGTCAGGTGGTGGTAACGCCACAAGCCGGCTTAGTGACGGTTCGTGGTTATCCTAACGAATTGAGGCAAGTGCGTAGCTTTTTACAAACCGCTGAAACTCATCTGCAACGACAGGTCATCCTGGAAGCTAAGATATTAGAAGTGACCCTATCTGATGGTTATCAGCAAGGGATCCAATGGGATAATGTTTTGGGTCATGTGGGTAACACCGATATCAGCTTCGGCACCAGCAAGAACACCAAAGGGATGGGCGATTTGATCTCAGATGCCATTGGTGGTGTGACCTCGTTAAACATTAAAGGCTCTAACTTCAGCACCATGATCAGCCTGCTTGATACTCAAGGTGATGTAGATGTGCTTTCAAGTCCCAGAGTAACGGCATCTAATAACCAAAAAGCGGTGATTAAAGTCGGTACCGATGAGTACTTCGTGACCAATGTGTCATCGACGACCGTTGCGAGTAGCACTCCAGTGACATCGCCTGAAGTCGAGTTAACGCCATTTTTCTCCGGCATTGCATTAGATGTGACCCCGCAAATTGATGGAGAAGGTAATATTTTATTGCATATCCACCCCTCGGTTATCAATATTAAAGAGCAGACCAAAATTATTAAGATCTCGGGAAGTTCACTGGAATTACCGCTGGCTCAGAGTGATATTCGTGAATCTGATACTGTCATTAAGGCTAGAACCGGTGATGTGGTAGTTATCGGTGGTTTGATGAAGAGTGAGAACATCGAGGTGGAGTCTAAAGTCCCATTCCTTGGTGATATTCCACTGCTTGGCGAGCTGTTTACCAACAAGGCCAAGTCACTTAAAAAGACGGAACTTGTGATCTTGCTTAAACCTACCGTTGTCGGTGCCGATACCTGGAAAAAAGAGTTACAAAAATCCAAGGCACTATTAGACCGCTGGTATCCGGAAGAAGATGCAAACGGACAAGGGCTGTAAGTTTTGTATTTGCAACACTTCGGGTTAGCGGAGACGCCGTTTTCGCTGACCCCCAATACCGAATTCTTTTTCGGATTAGCGCCTCATGTCGAGGCGTTACAGGTACTTCAGACGGCGCTGCAAACCGGTGAAGGCTTCATTAAGGTCACCGGTGAAGTTGGGACGGGCAAAACCCTCATCTGTAGAAAGTTAATCAATGACCTCCCCAAACGATTTCATTGTGCCTATTTGCCCAACCCCTATCTTTCTCCTCCTGAACTGAGATGGGCCGTTGCCCTCGAATTGGGGCTGAAATATTCTGCCGATATCGATCAGATGCAACTTACTGGGCTGATACAACAACAATTATTAGCACTGTGTGCCCATGGTCACTCAATTGTATTAGTACTCGATGAGGCGCAAGCCCTGCCCGATGAGAGTCTTGAGGCATTGCGTCTCTTTACCAACTTAGAAACGGAAAGCCGCAAATTATTGCAGGTGGTGCTGTTCGCACAGCCTGAATTAAATCAAAGGCTAAGCTTGCACAACTTTCGACAATTAAGACAGAGAATTACGTTTAGTTACAGCTTGAGACCCTTGACCTTAGATGAGGCAGATGCCTATGTGCATCACCGCTTGTCAGTGGCTGGAAGAGTGGGTCAGCCGCTGTTTACCCATAGGGACACACGGTTACTGGCCAAGGCATCTAAAGGGATCCCCAGATTGATCAACATTTTAGCCCATAAAGCCCTATTGCTTAGCTTTGGTGAGGGCTCACAGCGGGTCGAATATCGACACGTGAAGGCTGCAGTTATTGATACAGAGGATACGAAACTGGGTTTTCAAGCTAAGTGGTTATGGATTATGGGATTGGGCATGATGTCGATGTTAGCGGGTGCTGGCCTTCATCTGTTTTATGGAGGCGTAGCATGAGCGTGATTAATACCATGCTTAAAGATTTAGATAAGCGCAAAGAGTCCCATGAACTGGAAAATTTACAGGTGGCGCCGGTGCAATATCAACGCGCCAGACCTTCAAAGCTGCCGTGGATATTATTGGGTCTCGTCTCTCTTGTCTTAGTGTCAGGTATCGTTTTTAGTTGGGATCGATTAACCGCTAAGGCGCCTGATGATACCGAGATAGTTTCTATTGATGACACCGCTGCTGATATTCTGCTGATTGATAATAAGGCTGCTGAAAGCACTGCTACTGAAAATAGTGGCGGCGTTATAGAAGAACCTAGCCTTACTCCAATGGCTTTACCTTCGATTGCGGCAGATAGTCGGGTGCCAGTTAAGGGCAAGCCTGATTCAATCGAGCCCTATGCTGGTGTTACGGCCAAAAGTGAGCAACGACTAACCCAAGTTCCTTCCACTCCCGAACAAGCATTCCGGTCTGAGCCTGAGAATGAGTCTAAAGTTGAATCTGCTCTCAAGCCGATTATCAAAGAACAACAAGCGACAGTCATTAAAGAAGCGCTTCCGGTTATAACCAGTAAAAATCAGAACGTGGCTTCGGCGCCTTTATCTCAAGCAGTTAGAGTCGAAGCACCAGTGGTTCGCGCAAGCAATAATGGTTCAATGGCTGTGACTGAGGTTAAGCTGTCAGATGAACAGTTAGCGCAGAAGAGGCTCACATTGGCGACCGAGGCGGAGCAGCAGGGAGAGCAAAATAATGCCATGGTTTATTACATCGAAGCTCTCACACTGAACCCCAAACTGCATCAGGCAAGAAAGCAACTGGCTGCGCTATATTATGGTAAAGGTAGGTTAGATCTTGCCAGCGACCTCTTAAAACAAGGGATCAGCCAGTTTCCTTTAGAGTTTGATTATGTCTTGCTACTCGCTCGTGTTCAGCAGGTATCGGGTAATAAGGTTCAAGCCTTATCCACCCTGAGTCAGATCCCAGATAGCAGCTTGTTGGCAAGACAGAAGTGGGTCGAGCAGAGTAGTCTGGCGCAAGAGGTCAGTGATTTTCTATTAGCCGAACAGGGTTATCGAAACTTACTTGGTGTGGAGGCTAATCAAGCCAGATGGTGGATGGGATTAGCCTACTCACTGGATGCACAAGCAAAGTATAGCGCCGCTAAGGATGCCTACAAGCAGGCTGTCTTATACAAATCGGAGCCTCACAAGGGCTTGTCGGCTCAGGCATTGGACTATATTGAAAACAGATTGGCGCAGTTAGGAGAGATTGAGTGAAACCAAAGTTAAAGATGCGTCTGGGTGATCTCCTCGTTCAGGAGCAGATCATCAGCGAGCCTCAGTTAATGGAGGCTCTGAGTGAGCAGCGAAGCACCGGCAAGAAGTTGGGACGCACCCTGATTGATCTCAACAGTATCTCCGAAGAGCAGCTACTCAGGTTTCTGTCTCAACAGCTACACATCCCTTTTATCGATATCAGTAAGAGACCCATTCCCCCGGAGGTTGTTAACCTGTTACCCGAGGTTCAGGCGCGTCGTTTCCGTGCCCTCGTCGTAGAAGATAATGGCGACAGTGTTTTGGTTGCCATGAGCGATCCGGCCGATCTACAGGCGATGGATAATCTCGAAGTACTACTCATTCCTAAACGGTTAGAGATAGCGGTTGTGACTGAGAGTCAGCTACTCGATGCCTTCGATAATATCTACCGCAGAACCGATGAAATTGCTCAAATCGCGGGTAAGCTCGAAGAGGAATATGCTGCCGATGATCAATTCGATCTTGCAAGCATAACCGATAGCGACAGCGATAACGAAACCACAGTTGTTAAATTGCTGCAGTCGATATTCGAGGATGCGGTGCAGATGCGTGCATCAGATATTCACATCGAACCCGGTGACAAGGTGCTGCGCATCAGGCAGCGTATCGATGGCCAGTTACACGAAAATATTTTGCCAGAAGCGAGTATCGCCGCGGCCTTAGTGTTAAGGCTTAAATTGATGGCCGGTCTGGATATCTCTGAGAAGCGTTTGCCACAGGATGGTCGCTTTCATATGGAGATTAAGGGCCACCAGATAGATGTACGTATGTCGACTATGCCTATTTACCATGGTGAGTCTGTAGTGATGCGTCTGCTGGATCAATCGGCAGGCTTGCTGACCCTGAATGAAACGGGTATGCCACCCGAAATTCTGGAAAGGGTGCGCCAGCAGATTAAACGCCCCCATGGCATGCTGCTGGTGACTGGGCCAACGGGTAGCGGTAAAACCACCACGCTTTATGGTGTGTTGAGTGAGCTTAACACGGCATCGCGCAAGATTATTACGGTCGAAGACCCGGTGGAGTATCAACTTCCGAGGATCAACCAAGTACAGGTTAACCATAAGATTGGCTTAGATTTCTCTAACGTACTCAGAACGACCTTGCGTCAGGATCCGGATATCATCATGGTCGGTGAGATGCGCGATCAAGAAACAGTTGAAATTGGATTGCGAGGCGCGTTGACTGGTCACTTTGTCTTGTCGACCCTACACACCAACGATGCGGTGACCAGTGCGCTACGTCTGCTGGATATGGGGGCGGCGAGTTATCTGGTTGCCAGTGCACTGAGGGTGATTATCGCTCAGCGTTTAGTGAGACGAGTATGCCAAAACTGCGCCAGAGAATATGAACTGACGGTTCAGGATAAAGTCTGGTTGAGAAGTTCAAGCCAGCAAGATTTTTCTCAGGCTAAATTTAGAATAGGATCGGGGTGTCAAAGCTGTAATGGCAGCGGTTACCGCGGACGTATTGGTATATTTGAGATCCTCGAACTCGATGAGGCAATGATCGATGCCATGCGTACCGGCAATCCGCAGGACTTTGCTCGTGCCGCATACTCAAGTCCTAACTTTACTCCGTTATCTGTATCTGCCTTCAAGTATTTATCTGAGGGTATGACTACCATTGAAGAGGTGGCCAAATTGGTAGAGGATGTTAATGAGACAGAGTCTCCTCTACCCATTATCTCCCCCCAAGGAACTGAGTTTTAACAGACGCAGTTAGAGGTAAAGCGGGTGTATGATTGTAGAACCAGAGACAGAGATTAAATGAACATGGTAAGAGTTTATGGCGACCTATAAATATCGTGGGCGGGATGCACAGGGACAGCTGGTGACTGGCATGGTCGATGCGGCCTCTGAGAATGCGGCTGCCGATCAGTTAATGTCTCGCTCGGTGATACCATTAGCGCTTGATGAAGCTAAAGAGAAGCGAGAGTTTTCTCTGGGAAGTCTATTTAAGGGAAAGGTGGGGCTCGATGAGTTACAGATCTTCTCCAGGCAGATGTATTCTCTGACCCGATCGGGGATCCCGATCCTCAGAGCCATCGCTGGACTGTCAGAAACGACGCACTCACAGCGAATGAAAGATGCGTTGAATGATATCTCAGAGCAGCTCATCTCGGGACGTCCATTGTCATCGGCGATGAATCATCACCCCGATGTATTTGGTGCGCTTTTTGTCTCTATGGTTCATGTCGGTGAGAATACCGGTAAGCTTGAAGATGCCTTTATTCAACTGTCGGGTTATATCGAGCGTGAGCAAGAGACACGTCGGCGGATTAAGGCAGCGATGCGTTACCCCATCTTCGTACTAATTGCCATCGCCCTGGCCATGGTGATCCTCAATATCATGGTTATCCCCAAATTTGCGGAGATGTTCTCTCGTTTCGGCGCAGATCTCCCTTGGGCGACCAAGGTGCTTATCGGCACCTCCAACCTGTTTGTTAACTATTGGCCTGCCATGCTGGTTGGACTCATAGGTACCTTTATCGGTATTCGATACTGGCACAATACAGAGAAAGGAGAGAGGCAGTGGGACAAATGGAAGCTACATATTCCGGCTGTTGGCAGCATCATCGAGCGTTCGACCCTGTCACGCTATTGCCGAAGTTTTTCCATGATGCTGAGCGCTGGTGTACCTATGACCCAGGCCCTGAGTTTAGTTGCCGATGCGGTCGATAATGCCTATATGCATGATCGCATAGTGGGAATGCGCCATGGCATCGAATCCGGCGATTCGATGCTGAGGGTCTCTAATCAGAGCCAATTGTTTACCCCCTTGGTGCTGCAGATGGTTGCCGTGGGTGAAGAGACGGGACAGATCGATCAACTCCTCAACGACGCCGCCGACTTCTATGAAGGTGAGGTCGATTACGACCTGAAAAACCTGACCGCCAAGTTAGAACCTATTCTGATCGGATTTGTGGCAGGGATCGTGCTTATATTAGCACTGGGTATCTACCTTCCAATGTGGGATATGCTCAATGTTGTCAAAGGCGGCTAATCATGACTGGACCAATAAAGCCGGGTATCTACTTTGCCTTATGGTGGGACATGCTCAACGTTGTCAAAGGTGGTTGATGATGACAACAAAAGAGTCGGCATTTACCCAAGAGAGGCGGGTATCAACCTGGCCTTATGGTGGGATATGCTTAATGTTGTCAAAGGCGGTTGCTAGTTATGCTCTACCTAGTTAACGGAGGCTGCTAGTCATGTTGAGCCAACAACAAGCCGACGGTGAGTTGCTGCAGATGCTTGGCAAGGTGATCGCTATCGTTTTGCTACTCACATTGCTTAGCATATTAGGTTTTCGCTATTTCGGTTCTGTCGACAAATTAAGTGCCCAAGGACTGCGGGTCGACCACACCAAGATGCTCAATGTGCTTGCAATGATTAAGGCGCAGTGGCTGTCTAAGGGGCGACCACCCGAGATGAAACTCGAGTGGGATACTTCAGGTTTTCAGGATAGTGAACCATTCGAGATTGAAGGGTACACTATTGTTAAAATGAGCCGTGGTGGTTGGCCACTACCCGAAGCAGAGAATTCGATGGGTTGTAAGCAACTTTGGCATCAATTGTTAGGCCGAGAGCCTCACAAGCAACAGATTGTAACGCGGCTCGGCTCTGAGGGAGATGTTTGTAGTTACGTTGCTACTAACTCAGATCGATTAAGTTATCATCTAACAACCGGGCGCGTTATTTTTTTGACGAAAGAGTAAGTTTAGCAATTTCATGGGTTTCTAAAATTTGGCGAACTGTTAGAATTGTAAAATTAGAGATGGGGCGATATATGCGGATAAATAGTCAAATGCAGAATAAAATAAATGGTAAACAACAAGGTTTCTCGTTAATTGAACTTGTGATAGTGATTGTGATTTTGGGCCTGTTAGCCGCGACCGCAATTCCACGCTTTCTCAATGTCACCGATGATGCCGAAGATGCCAGCTTAGAAGGTGTTACTGGTGGCCTGGCTACGGCTGTTGGCTTTGTAAGAGCCCAGTGGGAAGTGGATGGTCGTAACAATACTAATGTCGTACTCGATGGAACAACCTTATCTCTCGATACGCGTTTTGGTTATCCAACAGGAATGGTAACGAGTGGCGTTGATACTGGTGGTGGAAACACGAGTGTGACAGGCATGTCGAATGCATCTTGTCAGGAAGTATTTAAGTATATTCTTCAAAGCGCTCCCAGAAATGTGCTTTTTAACGCAGATGCAAGAAAGGCGAGATACACGGTACGTGTGTTAGGGGGGGCTGGCGGAAGTGCTATTGACAATACCGGCGCCACAGTCTCAGCTTTGGACCTGTGTGTTTACCATCAGGTCGCATCGTTAACGCTTAATGCCAATAACGGCATCGCTACCCCTGCGCCCGATTTAAATGTTGGTAACGGGATCGCATATAATGCTGGTACTGGCACCGTTGTAACATTTACCCATTAAATTAATTGATTCCTGTCTCTTATACACATCT
>SDWK01000724.1 GCA_004195335.1 Shewanella sp. | reverse complement strand
CACCAAAATTTAACCGCTTGGGCTCGAGAATTTAATCGTCACTTATCGTAAATAGAAGACATTTAACAGGCCAAAAATCAGCTAAAATACAACACGTAGGGTATATTTTTTATCATCTCGGCTCAGTGGGCAAATATTCCTTAATGAAATCAAGAAAAAGCCTGACTTTAGCGGGCAAATAGCGGCGGTTGGGATAGAGCACATAAATGCCTGAATCCCGTGCCATCCACTGGGGTAAAACCCTATTCAGCTGTTCTGCTTCAATGGCCTGCTCCTTGATGACTTCCATCAACAGTAATCTCTAGTTCTTATATATTGTTATGCAATCCTCACTCAGGCATTGCTATATAGTGACTGTATATGTCTTGGATTCAACAGCTTGTTTTTGACGCCCACCTTATTAAATTTTTTATCTGTTCTGATTTTTTGTTTTTCTGCGTCAGCGTCGCATCAGTGTTACACCTTGGTACTGCCTATATCTATTTTATTATCAACGAGTTGTCATAGGTGTCTGAACAACTGTTAAGTTGATGAAACACTTTTTCTTGCCACTACAAACTTTAAATTAAATTTACCACGTCTAAATCAAGCGCTTACCTGCTTGGCTTAGTAATTGCTTGTTTGAAAAAAGGTTGCCATGGGTGGGTCAGGGCTTATCAATTTTGTCTGGCTCTTAGCATTTTCCCTGGAATATTTTTTTTCACTTACCAAACTCAAAAATTTAAAAGGAAATTGTCATGTACAAGAGAGTTGCTCAGCTGCTTACAATCCTTGCCATTCTGCTAGCTTTCTCCTTCAGTGCAGGTGCGACATCCAAATTTGTAGATGTAATTGTTGTGCTAGATCCCGCCTTGGGTGCCGGTTCTCATTTACAGAACAAGGTCAAAGCAGGACTAACCGCTCGTAATATAGGGGTAACTGCACGATTTACTTACGGTACAGCGCTGTACGGTTTTTCCGCCAGGGTTCCTGAAAGTCGTCTCAAGGGGCTTTCCCATGACCCTCGAGTGGCCTATGTTGAACTTGATAAGGCTGTTTTCCTACCTAAACGCCCTGTTCGAACTGCCGCCCCACAAAAGTGTATAAAAGCTCCTGATTTACCTGGATGCAGCGACGGAGGGGACTCTTCCGGAGATACCAGTAGCAGTCAAGTTACGCCCTGGGGGGTTACGAGAATAGGCGCAGCAAGCGGTGGATATGGAATTCATGTCTATGTGCTTGACGGTGGTATTGACTCTAATCACTCCGATTTGGAAGCTAACCTCGGAAACGGACATGCCGTTGTCCTTTGTAATGCCCATCGCAAGACTTGTAAGCAAGACTGGGACGATGATAACGGACACGGCACTCATGTCGCCGGTACTATAGGTGCCATCGACAATAGCATCGACGTGGTGGGCATTGCTCCAAACGTTTCATTACATTCTGTGAAAGTTCTGTCCCGCACTGGCTCGGGCTCAATAGGCGGGGCCATCGCAGGCTTGGATTGGGTCGCTAATGAGACTCGAAATTATGGGGTGGCCACCGTAGCTAATATGAGTTTGGAAGGGTTTGGTTCTAAAAGTGGGACTTGCACCACCAGTGAATTTAGTGGCTTGGATGCATTCCATGAATCTATTTGCAACGCCAAGAATGCGGGTGTAATTATTACTGTCGCCGCAGGTAATAACGGAACCGATGCCGAAAATACCATCCCTGCGGCTTATGATGACGCTGTTATCACGGTTTCTGCAACGACAACTCCTGATGACTGGCCATCGTGGTCGAATTGGGGCAATAACAGTGCCAATTGGACTGGCATTAATTCGGCTCCCATTGCCATTGCAGCCCCGGGTGTGGATATACTCTCGACAAATTTAGGAGGTGGCACCAAACTGATGAGTGGAACATCAATGGCCGCCCCGCACGTTGCAGGTGCGATCGCATTTTTCCTGGATAATTACCCTCAGTTGCCTAACAGTTCAGCATTTTTTAATGCGCGGGATTGGTTACTCTCCACAGCTGAAGATACAAACAGCTTTGACAATAACAGTGGACACTTACACCACGAAAAATTTACAAACAGTAACTAGTGGTACCGATACCATAACAAAAAAAAATAGGCTCGCCTTGGCATTTTCTTCGCCAAAGTCGAGCCTGAGATATTTTAGATTGTTAGATGATGAGCCTGGCATTCACGCATATAACGCGACTCAGGCCACAAAAGATTAAAGCGAAATATCCTTAGCGAGGCGGACCTCGTCAACTACAATAGAACCATTACCAATGGTCGCATTAGCTGCTCCGTCGTAACTTCCACCTTCGGTGGTTTCGCCACTGTCAGACGATGAAACTTGTGCTTCCACGTCGATTGTGTGGCCGAGCGAACCATTGGTTCCGGCATCAGTCAAAATAAAGTTAAAGTGATTAGCACTCATCGTGCTAAGGATAAGTTCAATGTCTTCGTCGGAGAATGTGCAATCATCTGAAGTGAATCCACCACTATCTGGTATAAGGTCACCATCCGTATCGGTGAGTGTTACATCACACTGTTCTAAAACACCACCTAAGGTCGCACTGAGTGTTTGCGTTCTTTGACAAAACGTCACCCAACCAGGTGCGGCATATCGCTCATCCAGTGTGCCTTTATCAAGGATAACCCTAACTTCAACACTGGCTTCTGCTGTAGAAGTGCTTTTTGAACCTTTCTTGCCAGCTACTTCTGTTCTGGTATAAAGCCCGCATTCTAGCGAGACTCCCAGTATCAGATCCTTTTGCTCTGAAGTCTTAATTCCGGCCGTCATAATAGTGGCCAACCCCAGGTTTGTCTGATTCAGAACACTGACATCGACCATACCTACCGCATTACCTGTGGCCGAAGCAGCTATCGCAGAACCCGACACAAACGCGGCGAATCCCATTATGGTTATCATACCTGTAATCTTCTTAGTTATATTATTTAACTTATTCATGTTGAACTCCTTGACTTTTTAAAAATCGATAATAGTAAAATACATCAAACTTGAGGTCGCCTAACGTGATATATGTGTCCGTTCGACTTGATGGTAACTTTAGGTTTGATCCGTTGTTATCGATATGGTCAATTAGCACTACTAAGGTTAGTAAACAGCACGACTGATCTTAATATCACTTATCAGAAAAGGAGGAAATGAAAAAATCTAACTCACCTTGATGCCATGGTAAATAAGCGCCAACTGAAAACGGTCGGAAATTTGAAGCTTGGCAAAAATATTGCTCAGATGGTTCTTTACGGTATTGGGTGAAATACCAAGTTCGCGGGCAATGAGTTTGTCGCACTTCCCTTTAGCGACACAGCCGATGACTTCCGATTCCCTTGCCGTTAGGTCGCAGTCGCTCAGCGATTCAA
>SDWK01000722.1 GCA_004195335.1 Shewanella sp. | reverse complement strand
CAGGACTTAAGCAGGATCGAACTCGACTGTCTGGCCGCTGCCAGTACCGACAAGAAGAGCCTGACCGTCTGTGCCGACACCAACCAGAGGATTCTCGATTTTCTGGATGACGGCGGCTTCCCCTCCTTTCAGGCCGATCTGACCAAGATCGGCCTGGACAGCACCGAGTTAACCGTCAGCTATCGCAGTACCGCGCAGATCATGGCCCTGGCCTCAAGGGTCTCCGGCCGACCGGCAACCAGGGTCGTCAAGGAGGGGCCAGAACCACGCAGCCATGCTTTTCACACCAGAGAAGAGGCCGAGATAGCCCTCTATCGCGCCATCAGAGCGCTGCTCAGGGCGGAACCCAAAAGCTTGACCGCCATCGTCTGCCGCTATAAGAATGAGGCCCAGGAACTCTACGACAGACTGAAATCGCTCACGGGGGTGCGGCTTGAGACCAAGACCTTCAATTTCAAACCGGGGGTCATCATCACCAATGTCCACCAGGTCAAAGGCCTGGAGTTCTCCGGCGTTGTGTTGTGGAACCCATCAGCCAAGAACTACCCGAATACGACCCTCAGCAGGAACCTGCTCTACGTGGCGATTACCCGCGCCAGTGAACGGCTGGCAACCTATGCCTATCAGCCCTTGTCGCCGCTTTTGGCCGACAGAACCTGCGCAACAATGCAGCCAGCTCATGAATAGTCAGATAGTCTATTAACAAGAAAAGGCCCGAGATGAACGAAGACATTAAAAAGCAGATTCAAGAAGTCCACGCCTGGCTCGACAAGCATGTTCAGGTTTTCGTCGAGCCACAGGCTGTGACCCTGTCCGATTTTTCCGTCAATTGGGATGAGTTCAGCGGGGATTTCCGGGTCGCCCTTGACGCAGTCGAACTGCCGTTTAAGTTACGCTTTGGCCTGGAAACATCCGGCGAGACCAAATTCCATCTGCCGATGTTCCATTCCCCCCTCGGCGCACCGGCCAGCTACGCCGCCATTGAGCTAACCCCCAAAACCCTTGCCGCCATCAAGCACTCTCTGCTGATGTGTTGAAGAGCGCCATGGCGCGGATCATCCAGGATTACTCCGTCAGCATATCCCTTAAAAAGGTAAAATGATCACCATCATATTCAATTCCGCTCTGATGTTATAAAGTGGGCGTTAACTTTTGGGTATGAGTTGGCGACAGCATGATGTGCGAGTCCAGCACGGTTCCCCAGGCCGGACGATATTCGAACTTCTCTGGCTCTTCTTTCTCAGGGATTATCGGCTAAGGGTCTTCTGGATTTAAGGGGGATACGCGTGTGTAACCGACAGTGACTCCTAGCGTCTCAAAACACCCAAGACAAGGGATTTGCTGCAGTTCCCACCTGACACAACTTTAGAGACGCGCTACCGAAACTTTCAATTTCGAGATCCGTAACCTCTCCCGGCCGAAGTGTACCGCCTTGCAGGGTCTGTAGGAATATGCCCTTTGCAAGGGTCAACATATCCTGATTTTGGGTGGAACAACTTCTAAGACTTTTTTGCCTTGCAGCAAATCATTGATCAAAGATCCAGTGCTCAGCGTGTTGGATTGCGCGATATTCAGGACCCGCTCAATCTGGGCTGCCTCCAAACCCATAATTAGATCTGGAGCAACTTCCGAGACGCTTACACCCGATTGGCGCTATCGAGCTGAAGTAGCCCCTGCCCGATGTCCCACAAGTCGAGGCTTGCAATAATGGGCAGTCCCCCCCCCTGTGCAATTTACCGATTTTAAACTTTCTCTCGAACTGGAAACGTTATAAGTTGCCCCATTTTATTCCGATACATCCGTTTGTCGGCGAGCTTAAATAGCTCACCCTCGGAATTTGCATCATCGGGATAGCGTGCATACCCAATGCTTGCAGAGATGGGAATATTAAAATCTAGGATCCTAAAAGGCTCTTTAAATACATTTAAAACTCTGGAAAGAATTTTTTCAGTTAGTTCGGTCGATGAATTTGACAAAAACAAAACGAACTCATCCCCTCCCCAGCGACAGACAGTGTCTTCCGTTCGGAGTGCTTTTTTTAAACGTTCAGCAACCTTTATAAGAACCTGATCACCAGCACTGTGTCCGTATGTATCGTTAATGGGCTTGAACTTATCTAAATCAATAACCACTAGACTGAATTCGCAAGTTTTTTCTTCAGAAATAACTTTATTGATTAATTGGGACAGGTAACGGCGGTTTGTAACACCAGTTAAAGGGTCGGTGTGAGCTTTCGAATACATTTTCTCTTCTTGGTTTTTCCGTGCAGTAACATCTATCGCATAATGAAGATAAAGGTCTTGACCTTCGCTATCTACAGGTTTCCAACAAACCTTCTCCCAGCGATCATCTTTATTTTTTTTCTCAATTGTTCCCGAGCGATTATGTGCTTGATTTGGTATTGTTTGGCAATAAGGACTGGACTCTCCAATTACAACGCCAGCTTCAAGGGCTTTGCGATTGGCATTTACAACTTTGTTGGTTGAATAGCTAGCTAGGATTGCGATGTAAGGTAACGCATTGAGGAGAACTTGGTTGAACTTTTGAGAATCGAGAAGCTCTTTCTGAACCTGCAACTCACGTTTTTTTAATTCAGAACTCATCAAAGCAAAGCTTAGATCATCACGCAGTTGTTCTAAGAGCGTTGTCCTTGAAGGTGTAAAGAAATCTCTCTGGCTAGAATAAATTTTAAGCGCACCAATCACTTTATCCGAGCAATAAATCGGTAGAGCAGCAGATGATTGAATTCCTGCTTGACGCGCTTCTTTTTCCCAAGGAGACCCGGCTAAATCCTTTAAGAAATTGTTTGTTATAACTGTACGACGTTCGCGAATAGCCAGGCTTGTTGGGCCCCTTCCCTCTGGATGCGCAGGATCAGTTCCAACCTTAACTCTCTCGACATATTTGCAGTAGGATTTGTCACCAAAGCTGGCAACCGGGTAAAGTTCAGTAGACTCCTTGTCAACCAAAGAAACACTGGCAAGTTGAAACTGACCAAATTTTACGGAAATGAGACAGATCTCCTGATAAAGTTCCTCTTGGTTATTGATGCGAACCATTGCTTGATTTGAAGCACTTAGTGCATTGTAAAGGTTATTACTATAGTGCAATTCACTTTGGAGTTTTTGTCTTTGCTGAAAGTGCTTATAGATTTGTTTTTTGGCATAATTGATCCCTAGTGCACCTAGGATCCACACAAAAAAACAAGAGATATTGAATACTACATACCTTGTTAACAACATCGACCAGACAGGAGCAAGAGGAACTATTATGCTTAACGCACCAGAAACAGTGTTTACTTTGTATTCTGGATGACAATTCATACAACGCTCTTCACTGACCATAGGGTGAATCTCTCGATAAAGAAACTCCCTATTTTGTTTCTGCTTAATGCGAATGGGTTCTTTATTTTGCAGTTTTGCGAATATTTCTTTTTCCCATTTATCTGGGTAGTTCAAAGGATTTATAGGGAAAGGACTGATAAATCGGCTTTTAACCCCTTTGTCTGGTGAAAAAGATTGTATTTGACTCAATATCTTGGCAGGGGAGAGGATGTTTTTTTCATCAAGGGCACTCGATCGCACCATTTCACTTTGATAAAGAGCCCACTTTTTAAGCGTGTCGTTTTGTGTTTTAATTAAAAAAGCTGTCCGTTTTGCTAGATCTAAAACTTCACTGTTACTTTGGTAAACATTAAAAGCAAAACCACATGCCGCGATTAATACCCAAAAAAATTGCAGGGCAATAAAGAATTTATGAAAAAATCTGATTTCATTATAGAACATCACCTTACCCCTCGCTCAACATCAATTCAGGTTGTGCTCGGCTCGCAACAGTGGATACAACAACCGAAACCAACACAATTCAGGTGGGATCCTAGCAAAAACAACAATAATTTACTACCGAAAATTGTGCTTTTCAAATGAGCTGTCTAGAACATATCGTAAAATTGGGCGAAATTTTCATAATGGACCGAACTCACGAGCCTAGAGAGAGGAAGCAAAACACGACGAAGCTAAGTCATGTGGTACCCAACCCGCGTATACCAGAGTGAACAATCGCCGCTGAAAGGTTTCGTCTCTGATAGTGCTCAGGAACGTACGGAAATAGAATCGCTGAAACATCGGTTTGGCAGGGGCTCTTGTCATCTATTGACATCTGACAGCCATCTCAGGAATTTTGATGGGAGTGGATGCCTGATAAGTCACGGCATATCAGACACGAGAACGGCCAACTCGAAATATCGGGTTGGCCGTTCTTATCTATCAGGGTTATTAAGAATGCTCGATTTTGGGCCTCTGCCGACCCTCAATTTTCAATAACACAACATATCGGACGTTCAATCCGCGCCTCACTTCAAGATTAGGTTAGACACGACAATTACCC
>SDWK01000324.1 GCA_004195335.1 Shewanella sp. | reverse complement strand
AAATAAATGGGATTAAGATCAGTACACTTACCCCTATTTCCCGCAGTGGCATGTCATTGATAAGAATTGGGATAAAGTAGAAAACCAGGTTAATCAGATAGATCCAGGCAAGCTTATCTTCGGTCGTCTTTCGCCCGACTTCCGGCATGATTTTTATGCTTTTCATTTCGCTCATTCCCTATGGGACCGCTTAGCTCTATCAGTAGGCTAAGTAGCTCATTTCAACTAGTGAGTTAGATTATTTTGCTTCAGCAGAAAGTTTGCCCAGGAATAATTGGGCTCGATTTCAATCGCTAGCTGCCAGTCGGTGATTGCGCCTTCGGTGTCACCACTATTTTGTTTAGCCAATCCGCGCCAAGTGTATGCCTCAGCATGTCCCCAGCAGACGTTATTACAAGGTTCGTTATACAGATCAATTGCTTTACTGCTTAACTCTATCGCTTTTTTCATACTACCACCAAAGGTCACTGGAGTATTGAAAGCTGAGATGGCTTGCACTAACGCGACTCGGGGGTTATTGGGAGATAGCGCCTCTGCTTGGGTGATAGCCTGAGATAGCTTAGCGCCTAAACGGGCTCCCTGACTATTGTCCATGCCTATCTGCATGCCATACACAGAGGCGAGCAGAGCCAGTGTTTCACCCTCTGTCTGAACCAGATTTTCCAGAGTAGATTGTGCCGCTAAAAGCGCCGATTTGGCTAATGGCTGCTGGCCTAAGATATTGGCCGTGATAGCCATACGATAGTTTGCATAGGCGTGCTCGTAACCTTGTGTCTGCTGACTCAGGCTTTGCAAAGCGGTTAGGTTCATCGTATTAGAAGCATTATCGATAGCCGGGATCTCGTTAGCGTGAACCGTCTGAGAGAACAGTGCCATTGTGGTGATCAGTATTGCTGTTTTCATATCAATCTCCTTTAAATTCCCTTTATTGGGTACAGGAGTAGTATGGAAAATTGACTAAGATAATGGCAGAGACAAAGGTCATCAGATCGAGATGACAAATGTCATTTTCGCTTGGGCTTAGTTAAAGGAGTAAACCACCGAAGAGGGCGGTGGCTTAAAGGTGAAATGATGATGGTTAAGCAGCGGCTTGGGCCACAAGGTAACCGATATATGACACATATCCGGCTAATAGAATACCGCCTTCCCGGCGACCGATCCTGAAACCCGACCAGGCGAAGGGTAATACTAGGAGTGCTAATAGCAACATCACCATCAAATCTAAGCTTTGTATTCCCGCAGAGGCAATAGGATGTATGAGTGCAGTGATACCCAATATGCCAAGAATATTAAACAGGTTTGAGCCGACAATATTACCGATGGCGATATCACTCTCTCCCTTTCTTGCGGCCACAACTGAGGTCATAAGTTCGGGCATGCTGGTTCCTATAGCGACGATGGTCAGCCCTATGATGACCTCGCTGATACCTAAGGCTGTTGCTAACTCTACGGCGCCATCGACAAATAAGATCCCGCCTGAGACCAGCATAGCGATGCCTATGATTATCAGGAGCACAGATAACAATGGTTTTTGTGGGCGCTCATCAAGTCCTTCACTATTGACTTCATTTTTTGAGCTGATGTAACTGAAGCTTAAATAGATCACTAGCAAACTTGTGAGTAGGGCTCCATCCCAGAAACTGAGACCACCGTCGAGCAGCAAGCCCCAAAAAAGGAGTGAGGCGATAATCATTATCGGAATATCGCGCCTTACCATCTGAGATTGCACCTGGATTGGGCGAATTAAGGCGGTGATGGCCAATATGAGACCGATGTTGGCGATGTTTGAGCCGATGACATTGCCCAGTGCTATACCACTGTTGCCTGCAAGCGCCGACTTTAAACTTACTGCTAGCTCAGGTGCACTGGTACCAAATGCAACTATGGTCAAACCGATAACCAGAGGGGCAATTCCCAGTCTAAGTGCGATAGCGCTCGCACCTCGAACCAAGGCCTCGGCACCGAGTGTTAATATTACGAAACCGCCGATAATGGCCAGTAAGATGAGCATGTTTTTTCACCACGATAATGTCAGGATGGCTAGCATAAGTAATTCGCTCAGACAGGCAATCAAAATAAGCGGTGACGGGATTAAATTTCGTTAACGATGCCAGAAAAAGCATGCCAGATGGCATGCTTTAATTGAAGCCAACCTAAATGAATAGGTCTTAGGCGTTACAGCTCCTCTTCCCAGCGAACCTTACCGCCACGGATCCCATCAACTTTTTCACTGAAACGTTTTTCTAAAACATGTCGCTTTATTTTCAGTGTCGGGGTTAATACGTCATTATCGACATCCCATGGTTCTGTAACCACAATGATCGCATCTATGGTTTCATGGGACTCTAGGTTAGGGTTGATACAGTCTAGTGTTGCCTTCAGAGAGGTTCGTACCTCCTCTCTTGGCTGCAGTGATGCGCCTTCGGAGAGTTGCACCAGTGCGATAGGATGTGGCAGACCGGAGCCTATGACACAGAGAAGTTCTATGTGGGGATCCTGAGCAAGTTTGCGCTCAATCGGTACCGGAGCTACATACTTTCCTTTGGACGTTTTAAAGTTATCTTTTATCCGACCGGTAATGCTGACACATCCATCGTTGTCGATTTCGCAAAGATCACCCGTATGGAAGTATCCATCATGGTCAAAACAGGCTGCCGTCATCTCTGGCTGTTTATAGTAACCTGCCATCAAGCCCGGACTCTTAACCAACAACTCTCCAGACTCAATTTGTTTAATGGAACATCCCTCAATTGCGCGGCCGACGGTGCCGATTTTAGCGGGATCGAATGGGTAGTTAATAATCGAGTAGGCGCTGTTCTCTGTCATGCCCCATGCTTCACTGATGTTAAGCCCAATCTTGTGATACCAGGCGATCAGAGAGGGTGGAATAGGAGCCGAGCCGGAACCTAGCAGGTGGCAGTGCTCTAAACCTAAACCTTCATGGATCTTCTTTTTAACGATAGTGTTGAGGAAGGGAACCTTAAGCAGGAAATTAAGCTTCTTGTAGCCGATTTTTTCGATGATATTCTGTTGAAACAAGCTCCAAAGTCGCGGCACAGAGAAGAAGACTGTGGGTCTTGCGCGTTGAACATCGGCGACAAAGCTGTCGAGACTCTCAACAAACGCGACGCTGCTGCCCGAGTAAAATGAGGAGCCTTCCATCGCAACGCGTTCGGTAATGTGTGCAAGGGGCAGGTAGGAGATCAATCTATCTTCAACATCCGTTTTTAGATCTCGAACTACAGCCTTACAGGTCCAGACATAACTGGCGAACGTCTGAATCGCTCCCTTGGGCTTGCCTGTTGAACCAGAGGTGTAGATCAGGGTCATGGTCTGATCTGGGGTCGCGAACGGCGCATCGATTAGAGGTTGGCCAAGCTTGAGTAGACTGTCCCAATGGTATTGGGCTGGCATAGTGTCGTAGGGCATTGCCAGTCTAAGGATATCACCACCAACGCCAGCTTCCTGATCGGCCCAATAATCCAGCTTGCCGATAAAGATGGCTTTCGCTTCACTATGCTCGAGGACATAACGTATGGTGTCTGCGTTGGCCGTGGGATAGATAGGCACGCTAATATATCCCCCATGCATCAGGGCGAGATCGGTAATAAACCATTCGGCACAGTTTTTCGATAACACGGCAACCTTATCACCAGGCTTTAATCCTAAGTGCCGTAGACTGCCAGCGATCTGTTGCATCTTCTGCTGAACTTCTACCCAGCTAAAATCTTTATATTGGCCATTGATGGGTTGTCTCAGGTAGGTCTTGTTACCGAGCTTGTCGACCCAATGGGCTAGCATCTCTACAGGGGTTTTAATTGTCGATTCCATCGGCGATTCCATAGTTATTATTGTTAACCAATCTATATAAGAAAGTGATCTACTCAGGAGGTGAGTTTTAGCGCATCTGATACTGTGTTAACGAGCTTAAACGTAGAGTAACTATGCTCTGTACTCGTTGCCTTGCCTCAGAAGCGAAAACTCTCGCTGAGCGATCACATCTTTTACCGATTGGTATTATTTGCGACCGTTAACTTTGCGCCAAACAGCGATGATTTTTTATTTGTGTTGGATATCTGTTTGACCTAACTCTGAGTATGGCGAAAAATGTGATCTATGACAAATTCTTTGAAGAATCAATAACTGAAAGGTGAAAGGTGAGATCTGAAAGTGACAAAAGGTTTTCGAAGGAAGGAGGCAAAGCTATCTTAAGTCGATCGGGAGGTGTGACCGACTTAAGATAAACATAATTAATCGATAGGCGAGATTTTTGGGCAACGCATTTTTTCCCACCAATTGGCATCGGCGATTATCTGTCCCTCTCCATCAACCTTAGGGTAGGGGATACTCTTACGTCGACAGGCTTTCGCGTAGATAGGATGGCCTTGCTCGAACAGTTTTACCTGACAGTAGGCTTCATCGAGTTTACGTTGGCCGTACATCCCCGCTTCCTGTCTCTGTCGCTGCGCTTCATACATGATGAGAGCCGATGCCACAGACACATTCAGGGATTGGACCATGCCTATCATAGGGATGATGATATGTTGATCGGCCGCTGCGATCCCCTCCGGACTCACGCCATCTCGCTCATTACCTAAGATAACGACCGTGGGGCGAGTATAGTCAATCTCGCGAAAATCTATCGCATTTTCTGAAAAATTAGTCGCCAGAATTTGCATTCCCTGAGCACGAAACTGTGTTTTAGCCTCATCAATATGATTATGCGTGATGGTCTTGACCCACTGCTGGCTGCCCGAGGCGGTGTTGCCTGAGACACGCATATCAAGATCCGGCCAGATGGCGTGAATTTGATGGATCCCCACGGCGTCGGCGGTACGTATGACGGCGGCAACATTATTGCTCTTATGGACTTTATCGAGGCAGAGAGTGAGATCTGGCTGGCGGTTGTCTAGCATCTCATTGATGCGTGCAAAGCGTTCTGGACTCATGGCTAACTTCTAATTTACGAATTAAATAACAAAAGGGCGCCGCAGCGCCCAGATATAGAATACCCAAGCTACCTCAAGATGCTCATTTCAGAGCTCCCGTAGGATAGCTGAACAAGGCAGTGATTGAGAGAATGGTTACTCCCTTGTTGATATTACTAACGCAGTGCAGATATTCTACGGGAACTCCCGAAGGGCAAGGCGAGAAGCAACATATTTCTGCGTTATGAAATATTGAATTAGAATAACTAGTCCTACTATTCCATGCCTTGAACTCTGTCACTTCTCGGCATGCTGAATCCTGCATCTTGAAGTGGTTTGGGTATATGAAGTTGAGGAAGATTAAATTTCCATGACTCCATCCATCTCAACTAAAGAATCTTTTGGTAATTGCTTAACTCCGATCGCGGCGCGAGCGGGATAAGGCTGAGAGAAGTAACGTTCCATGATCTCATTTACGGTAGCGAAATTACTCAAGTCAGTCATAAAAATGTTGAGTTTGACGATATCGCTGAGCGAACCACCCGCCGCCTCACAAACTGCGGTAAGGTTTTCAAATACCTGAACCACTTGCGCTTCAAACTCATCGCTGACCATCTGCATATTTTCCGGATTCAGAGGGATCTGACCCGAAAGATAGACTGTGCTACCGACTTTAACGGCTTGAGAATAGGTGCCGATCGCTTGTGGAGCCTTATCTGTGGCGATGATGATTTTTTCTGCCATAACACTCTCTCTGTTTTGTTAACTAACTATCGATTAGGAATTTAATGCCCATGAAATCTTATGATGGCTAAACTCAGCGATTCTGGAACCTAGCGATTCCGGGATGTACGTAATACTTCAGGGAGTACCCTGATACGTCGCATCACGTTGGCCAAATGAACTCGGTCTCTGACCGAAACTCGTAAATTGATGAGGAAGACTCTGCCATCACGCTCTTCGGTGCTTAGATTATGAATATTGGCGCCTTCAGCAGCAATAATCGAGGTGATTTTAGCCAAGGCTCCTTGATGATTCACTATTTCCACTCGCAAGTTCGCCTGATACTCGACGCCCTCGACACTGTCCCATTGGACTGGAATATATTTATCCGGTTCACCTTGATAACCACGAATATTGGCACAACTTTCCATGTGCACTACCAGGCCTTTACCCGGGCTAACGTGGGCGATGACGGCATCGCCTGGGATCGGGCGACAACAGTTGGCAAAGGTCACCAGCATGCCATCGGCGCCGCGGATTGGCATCATGTTGGAGTCTTTTTCTTCGTGCTGTTCTATTTGATCGCCACGAAGTCGCTTAGCGATCACTATGCTCATGGCATTGCCTAGGCCAATATCGGCCAGTAGCTCATCTAAGGTGTTATGTTTGGTGTCGTTGACGACGCTGTTGATCTGTTCGGCCGAAATAGCGTCTAACTTAGTTTTGCCCAGCGCATGATTTAACAGGCGCTTACCCAGTGCTATCGCGTCGACTTCTTTGAGGTTCTTCAATACCTGACGGATCTTAGCTCGAGCCTTGCCTGTAACAACAAAGTTCATCCAGGCGGCATTAGGACGTGCGCCCTTAGCTGTGATGATCTCGATAGTCTGCCCCGATATTAATGGCTGACTGAGTGGATAAGCTTGTCTATTGACGCGAGCGCCGACACAGGTATTACCCACATCGGTATGAACTTCATAGGCAAAATCGACGGGTGTTGCACCGACGGGAAGCTCGAGAATGCGCCCTTCGGGGGTAAAGACGTAGATCTCTTCAGGGAATAGCTCGGTCTTAAAATTTTCGACGAATTCAAATGAGGTGCTGGCACTTTGCTGCAATTCCAGCAGGCTCTGCATCCACTTACGGGCACGCACTTGCGTCGTAGTGCCTTGATCCGCAGAACCGCCTTTCTTGTAGGCCCAGTGTGCAGCAACCCCTTTATCAGCCATCTGGTCCATATCTTCGGTACGGATCTGAATCTCAACGGGTACGGCGTGTGGACCAAACAACGAAGTATGAAGTGACTGATAGCCGTTGGCTTTAGGAATAGCGATATAATCTTTGAAACGGCCCGGGCGTGGTTTATACAGTCCGTGCATGGCGCCCATCACGCGATAACAGGTATCGATGGAATCGACGATTACGCGGAAGGCATAGATATCCATCACTTCCTGGAATTGAAGCTCCTTGCTACGCATCTTGTTATAGATAGAGTAGAGATTCTTTTCACGGCCTTTAACGGTGCCTTCAATCTTGGTGTCTTCGAGGCGAGTATGAACCGCAGCCTCGATGCTTTGAATGAGTTCTTTACGGTTGCCTCTGGCAGCTTTAACCACCTCTTTAAGCACTCGGTAACGCATTGGGTAATAGGCTTGAAAACCAAGCTCTTCGAGCTCGCACTTGATATTATGAATTCCGAGGCGGTTAGCGATGGGGGCATAAATTTCGAGGGTTTCCCGCGCTATACGTCGACGCTTATCAGGCCTTAAAGCCCCAAGGGTACGCATATTGTGGGTGCGATCGGCTAATTTGATCAGAATAACTCGAATATCTTGAGTCATTGCCATCATCATCTTGCGGAAGTTTTCGGCCTGAGCCTCTTTCTTATCGCGGAATTTTAGCTTATCGAGTTTGGAGACGCCTTCAACCAATTCGGCGATGGATTCACTGAAAATCTCAGCGAGTTCCTCTTTGGTAACCGGAGTGTCTTCAATCGTGTCGTGCAGGAGGGCGGCCATAAGCGTCTCATGATCGAGACGCATATCGGCCAGGATGCGGGCGACCGCAACCGGATGTGTGATATAAGGTTCACCACTTGTGCGCATTTGGCCTTCATGGGCATCACGCGCCACCTGATAGGCCTGCTTGAGTAATTCTACCTGATCAGGTTCTAAATAACCCGATGCAGACTCCTTGAGACCTTCAAACAGATACAAGTGGCAGCACTCCTTATATTATGTTGTTACGACCTTCAGCAATCGCAGCAACGGCAGCAATTTCAGCTGCTTCACGTTCACGGACATTTTGGCGCTCATCGGCGTCCAAAGTATCGGCAGTGACTAAGCCTAATTCGATTTCGCGAAGAGCGATAACCGTTGGCTTATCGTTCTCTTCTTCAACCATAGGGTCTTTACCCTGCACGGCGATTTGGCGAGCACGGCGCGATGCAACCAGGATCATATCAAAACGGTTGCCGATTTGGTTTACGGCGTCTTCTACAGTTACGCGAGCCATGTGTGGAAACTCCAGTGTTAGGATGAAAAAATGACGCAAAATTGTACATGATGACAGCTAATCTGCCAACAGATCTTTAATCATATCATTTCGAGCATGAATTTGACCAGCACCAGTTAAGCGTTGGCTACGAATAATGGCGATTAAATCGGCGAGGGCGGTATCAAAATCATCGTTAATAATGATGAAGTCGTACTCAGCGTAATGTGATATCTCTGATGCCGCTTGTGCCATACGGCCTGCGATGATCTCATCGCTATCCTGACCTCGGCCCGTCAGGCGGTGTTCTAACTCGGTTCTCGAAGGCGGTAAAATAAATACCCCTATGGCTTCAGGCATCAATCTCTTAACCTGCTGAGCCCCTTGCCAGTCGATATCGAGAAACACATCGATACCTTCATTAAGGGTTTGTTCGATCACTCTACGCGATGTGCCGTAGTAGTTACCGAACACTTCGGCCCACTCGAAAAACGCGTTTTCTTCAATTAATGCTTTGAACTCTTCGACCGTAACAAAATGGTAGTGTTGACCATTGACTTCACCGCTGCGTGGCTGGCGTGTGGTATGAGACACAGAAACTTGCTTGTCAGCCGGCTTATCTTTTAATAGTGCCGATAACAGTGAAGATTTACCGGCACCACTGGGCGCCGATACGATAAATAGATTTCCGCGTGCGGTCATTTGCTAAGAATCCAAGAAGGTGAAAATGAAAGATTGTCCCGTAATACGGGTGATCCGGCCATTATACAACTTAGCAAGCCTGTGACGCTAGTGTCTGTTTATCTCAATTAGGCCACGCGCTTGAGCCTGTTTACATGTGTAGTGGCGTGAGTCAGATATCGTTGTAAATTAAAAAAGGCCCGTGACAGGTGAATTTTTCAAGCTGGCACTGACTTTGATAGCGAAATTGGTTAGTCTGTTAGCAGTTAAAGCTGGTTATTTAGCTGGTGCCAAAGTGATATCTTGATATTAAGGCATTTTTTGGGCGTTTATTGCGCCGCTAAAGCTAGTTATCTCCCATTCGAAAGTTATTGTTAGGTATCGAAATTCATGCAGTATAGATCGCTCTTTTGTGTCCGGGGACGAGATAATGGTCCAAGGTTTGCGCTTATCAGTGCGCTGGCTTACCTTATTTTATTATTGGGATTCACCTTTATCGGAGCCAATTCGGCACTGATTATCCTTACCCTACTCTTGCTGCCTGCTGTTGGACTTAGCGGCCTGCGCCGTATGCGTGATGCGGGCAGACCGAGCTGGTTGCTGGGTTTGAGCTTTATTCCTTTACTGCTTTTTGTTCTTTCTCTTGTCTATGGCGATAGCCTTAGCTTGTCCGCTAGTTTTGTTGTCTTTGCCACTCTTATTACGGGCTTTCTGGCGATGCAGAGGTCGACGATTAAAAACGGCCAATATCATCAAGGTTATTCGGGGCCGGCAGCTATGGCTGCCGACGGGAAGGGACGTATGAGGGTTGAGCCGACTCTAGACGGCTCACTTGGACCTGTTGGGGGACATATTTCAGATGCCGAAATGCCTGAGCAAACTGTAGAGTCCGATCTCTATGGTGAAGCTGACAGAGGTTTCGATGGCATCTCATTAGATCAATGGATCTCATGGGCTAAGCAAAATAGTAGGCTGCTTCTGGTCTCTGTTAGCGGACTATCATTTATGATACTCATCGCAGGACTTTGGTCGCTATTTTCCGGGACGGCAGATGATGAATCTGTCACACAAGAGCCATCGGTATCCGCGCCTCAGATCGCGGTGCAAAGAGATGAAGTGAAGCTTCCCGATGGATTCAGCCTTATTCTGGAACAGGACTTATTGGTGATGCGCTGGCTGGGCGAAACCGAAGACCCTGGGATGATCTGGTCTCTGGCCACGGCTAAAGGAGACAAAAGTTGTGCCCATCTGATTTTTAATGACGGGACACGTTACCGCCCTGTAATGGTTGAACAGATGCCGGATACAAGCATTGAAGCCCGATTTTCACCTCTCGATACCGAATCCATTATTAGTGACGTCGCACGCCGAGGTAGCGTAAAACTCTGCGGCTATGACTTTAGCCTGAAAGGTAGCCAGTCTGCGCTGGCCAAGAATGGTTCTTTTATTTCCTATTTATAGATATAGCTGGACTTATCGACCACGGGTGATTTTTTTATTTGCAGTATATAGATACAGCTGGAGGCGTTGGTCAAGAATGGCCCTTTTATCTCCTGTATATTAGCGCTGGATATAAATTGGCTTTCTCATTAGACTTTCCGGCTGTGTATGGTGCGTCAATTAACGACGACCGAATAATTTTGTAGAAATGTAGTGTATGACGCTTACAGCAATCATGAATGAAAATAGACCGCTGACGTTAGTTATTATGGCCGCGGGACTCGGTAGTCGATTCGGTGGTGATAAGCAGCTGGCCAACTTAGGGCCAAGTGGCGAAACCATGTTGGAACTCTCTACTATATCGGCATATAAGGCCGGTTTCACTCGGGTTGTTCTGGTGATAAGGCCCGAACTCGAAGCCGAACTTGAGTCTCTGTTTTGTGAGCGAGTTAAAACTCAGGTTTCATCAACATTTCAATACAGCTTTTGTTATCAGAAAATTGATGATCTCCCGGCTGAAGCGTTAAGTCATTTCGATAACTTTGACCATAGGCTGAAACCTTGGGGCACGGCACATGCACTCTGGTGTACGCGCCATACGGTTAAAGGCTTAATGGCGGTGATTAATGCCGATGATTATTATGGTGACACCGCCTTTGAGCTGTTGGCTCAAGGTTTACGAGCCAGACCGCTAGAGTGGATGTTAGTGGCTTATCCACTGCATTTAACGCTGTCTGAACATGGCGGAGTGAACCGGGGGGTGTGTCGCGTCGTTGATGGTGTGTTGCAAGGTGTTGCCGAGTGGACTCAGATTAGACAGGAGCCCCAAGGTTTAGTGGGTTTGTGTGATGGTGTGTTGGGGATTTTCTGCTGATATTTTTGCGATTATAGGGAATGCACTGGATCAGTTTATTGCTGAGCATGGTCATGAGCAAAGCGCGGAATGTTACCTGCCTACCGTTATACAGAACTATATGTGTGCAGAGCGTCATCTTGGTGATTCCAAGGCTACTGATAAATTAGATGTTAAACAAGAAGCCAAGCGGATTTTGGTCGAAACGGCTCAAGAGCCTTGGTTTGGAGTGACCTACCCTCAGGATGTAGCGTGGGTAAAAGATAAGCTCAATGAGCTTGTAAACAATAAGAATGGAGTGGTTTCGTGATCGATTTTATTAGGCAGACAGTGCTGCCCTATTACGGTATCCCGTCTGCGGATACAAGAGTGTCCCCTTTGGGGAATGGTCACATTAATGATACCTTTCTGATCAGATGGATTGATGGTGAATTTGTCCTGCAGAAGCTCAATACTCAAGTATTTAAAACGCCCAATGAATTAGTAGAAAATTCAGATAAAATTGCCAAATGTCTGTCAGACAAGCAAGCTCAGGGGGCTTATTCTCTTAAGGTGGTCGAGCCGATCCGAACTCAAGATGGACTGTTAGCCGTAGACTTAGGTGAGCAGGGATTCTGGAGAGCGATCAATTATCTTCCACACAGCCTCAGCATCGATGTGGTGAGTACTGAAGATGAAGCCTTTGCTGCTGCAAAAGCCTTTGGCCACTTTTCATCTGCATTGAGCTCTCTCGACGCTACTGAACTCGCCGATGTCATCGTGCAATTTCATCATCTACCTGGCCGTATCGAACAGTTACAAGCAGCCGTTGCCAAAGACTCTCAGGCGAGAGTTAACACTTGCCGGGAATGGGTCGATTTCGCGCTTTCTCAGCAGTCATTGCTCGATGAGTTGAGCGAAACTTCCCCTAAGCTGCCACTTAGGACCTGCCATAACGACACCAAGATCAATAACATGTTATTCGATAAGCGTGATATGAGCAGTCTGGCAATCATCGACTTAGATACCTGTATGAAAGGGCATCTGATGTATGATTTTGGCGATATGGTGCGTACCTTCTGTTCGCCGGAAGAGGAGGACTCTACGGCACTGGAAAATGTCCGTGTGCGTGAGTCTGTCTTTGCTGCTATCTGCCGTGGCTACCTGAGTGAGTTGGGCGAAGTGCTGAGCCGTGATGAGAGAGAAAGTCTGTGGCTGGGAGCCCGTGTGATTTGCCTTATGATCGGGGTGCGGTTCTTAACCGATCACCTCAATGGTGATGTCTATTTCCATATTCACCATGAGAATCACAATCTGGAGCGTGCCGCAAATCAGTTCACCTTGTATAAGAGCCTGCTGGCGCAAGAGAAAAGTCTGACATCATACCTTTAAGCTCTCCGGATAACACATACTGACGATAAGCTTCAAATTTGAGGGGGGGGGAGGAACTCTGACCCAAGGCGAACTTTCCATTATCGGTATTCTTGATGGAGAGCTTTGTCTGGAGTTCATCATTTCCCCCTGTTAAACAAGACTTCTCACAGTATTGCCTACTTTGAATATGTCGTTGGCTTGCTTGTTTGAAGCAATCGGTATGTGACTTATTGATAACTCGCTTTAGACTCGATATGTTATTGATTAGCAATGGGTGGCTTAATTTTTTATAGATATAGACAAAAATGAAGATGCGTTTAATCTGTTGATGGATGCAATGATAAACGTTAAAAACTAACAAAGAAGCACATAAACAAGCCCACTTGATCGAGTGGGCTTATTTGTACCATTTTTTTGCTTACATGTTCCTACCATATAAAATCATGATTGTTATGATCTCCGTCCACGTTCTGACAGAGAAAAATTCAATGACTTTCAAAAAAGTAATAGCAGTATCAGCTATCGTTGCGGCATCAGCCATGATGATAAGTGTTGCCTGGGCTAATCCTCTCATCGCGAACAATCCAATCATTGAGAGTTACACGGTTGATGATCAGTCATTTGTCGGTGTAGGCTATCTAATAACAAATGATATGTATGGCTCACAGGGTAGGACACAATTCTCAGATATGGTCTTTGCGCTTGAAGAGCAAGGATACATAAAAGAAAAGTCTGAGCAACTAGACGGATCGAACTTATACGAAAAACCTAGTGAATTCTGGCAATGCATAAAGATTGACGGTTGCGGGCAGTATTATTGGATCGGAAAAAACGGCAATGAGATTGCGACTATTACGCTTGTAGGTAAGCGGAACGGTGTAGGACATCTTGAGGTCGAGATTAAGCCGATATAAACGAGATATCACATAAACAAGCTCACTCATTGAGTGGTTTTTTTGATGCGATATTTTTGATACAAAGTGTTGCTGGTAAGCCCTTGGAATGGACAGCCCCGGTTCATCTTAAGAGCAGTTCTCCATAACCATTGCCCATCATAACAACGCCGCAATAAAAAACGTCCCGGGACCTTAAGGCTTCGGGACGACGAAAATATATCGAGCATGCACTGCGCCTGGCGGTGCCGCTCAATTACTGGACATCAACCCGAATACCATGCGCAGTAAGATGAAAAAGTTAGGTATTTGTTAGCCTGTTAAATTTGAAGTCGCTAACGCCCCATATTTCGTTTTTGAAGCCGCCTCTGTCGATTGAGCTCATCGAGCTGTTTGGCCAGTTTGAGGATCTGTTGTTGTAACTCTCGATATTGAGTCAGGTTGAGCTCATTGCCTGGCTTGTCGTCCAACTCTTTTGTGGCCCAAATTTTCGCAAGTTCAATGATCAGGTGCTCGGCTTGACTCAGGTTGTCATGTTCAATCTGTTTGATCATCAATAGCCGAAAACAGTCGAACAGTATGGTGAGCATAAACTCATGGGTGACTGGCTGATCTTGCTCTTGAGTCTCTGAATCGTGGAAGCCGATGGCTGCGATCAGATTAGAGACTGTGGCGACTGTGGTTGCCCCGATAAAGAGGGACTGGATCTCAGGCTCCAACATCATGGCCTGCTCAAGCTGTTGAGCCAGCTTGCCTTTATTCCACTGTGCGCCCAGTGCTTTAATGAACGTCATATCAACCTACCCGTTATGAAATCTTGTCTATTAACGATATAAGCGTGCCGTTATTGGAACTAGGTTTAATTTTTGGATCAGTCCCTCTAAATAGGCTTGAGTCAGCAATGCTATGCCGCGATAGAAGTCGGTTCTGGCATGTTCAGTCATAAGCTCCAGACAGCGACCCGACCAGGGAAGTAGGTGTTGCTGAAGTAGGATCATGCAGCTGCGCTCCAGTGGTTCGTTATCTTCTGTTTGCGCCCATTGGGTAAGCATCTGATCCAAGACGGCGAAAAACAGGCCGATATGATCCACCGGTTGATTGCTATCGAGCTCGAAGCTGATCCCTTGCTCTTGATAAAAAGCCATCAGTGCCATAGTCGACTTGTCATTGAGGAGTTGTCTCTCGCTCAAGTAGACTGATCCCCAAGGTACGGCATTGGGTTCACCCGGACCATAGAAGAGTTGTGCATAGTCCAGTTTTAAGGCTTGTTGTTTATCTGTAGTCCATTGGCCGAGATAATCCGATAGCAACTCGCGACCATTCGATTCCCGAGCCGAACCTGTAAACTCAGGCCAGCTTTGGGCCACACCATGCTCAATAAAACCTTGGATCAACTCAGGCGTCGGATCGTTAAATAATACATTGTGGAGAATACGCGCAATGCCTTGATATTCCAGCAGCTCATTTTCGGTAAGGGATGACATGCTAACCTCGTTTGTTGAACAAAATGTGTTGTAACTAACAGCAACTAACAGCAAAAAAGGTGCCATACCAAATGTATGGCACCAAGCTGGGGTTAAACTTCTGAGTAGTTCAACACTTCTCCATCGGTGGCGCCACTTGGGCGAGAGTGACGGTTAGGAGTGATAAGTAAGTTTGGCGTCGTTACACTACTTTCCGGTAGCGGAGCAACATCGGGAGAGATGGCTCCCGGGTACTTAGCCTTCAACTCGTCCATAGGACCGAAGTCGATAGCACGCATTGGGCAAGACTCGACACATGAAGGCTGTTTACCTTCGGCCAAGCGCTCAAAACAACCATCACACTTGGTCATCACCTTACGATCTTTGTCTATCTGCGGTGCATCGTATGGACAAGCTCTTGCGCAGCTTTCACAGCCGATACACAGATCCGCTGCCACATGGACTAAACCATCTTCGCGGCGCTTGTGCATCGCGCCAGTTGGACAGGCCTTAACACATACAGGCTCAGAGCAGTGGTTACAACCGATAGACATGTAATAGGCGAATACGTTTTGGCTTACTGTGCCATCACCATGTTCTGTCCATTGTCCCCCACCGTATTCATAAACCCGGCGCCAGTTGATGCCAACTGGAAGGTCTTTACGATCCTTACACGATATCTGACAGGTTTTACAGCCAGTACATTTGCTTGCGTCGACATGAAAGCCGTATTGGATATTATTGCTCATTATTAACTCCTATCAGACCTTACGGATTTCAACCAGGTTAGTGTGCTGAGGATTACCTTTCGTTATAGGTGTGGTGCGTTGTGTGGTAAGCACGTTTAAACAACCGCCTTTATCCACATCGCCACCAGGTAGGAACCATGCGCCCTGACCCAATGCCGTTACACCGACCATGATACGAGGCGTCACCTTAACTTCGACTTCGATGGTGCCGCGATCATTGAAGATATGGACCTTGTCACCAGTTTTGAGTCCACGTTTATTCGCATCGAGTGGATTCATCCATACTGCATCCTGTACGGCTTCTCGTAGCCAGGGGACGTTGTGGAAGCTTGAGTGGGCACGGCCCTTAGTGTGATAACCAGTAAGTTGTAATGGATACTTCTTCTTGGTCTCTGTATCTTCATAACCTTCCCAAGTCGGCACATATTTAGGTAGCGCAGATATTACGTCACCCTCTTTGAGCTTCCAGGTACGGGCTTTCTCTGCCAGGCGTGATGAGTAGATCTCAATCTTTCCAGATGGTGTGCCTAGAGGATTTGCATCGGGATCGGTACGGAAATCTTCCAGTACGATATAACCACCGTTCGGCAGATACTTGCGATAGATACCTTGTGTGAGCATCACCTCTTTTTCTGGTAATTCTGGGGTTGCAGCTTTAGATTCGGCATAGAATTGATCCAGCCAATCTTTGCGGCTCTTACCTTCGGTAAACTCAGCTTCAACACCCATACGTTTAGCTAAGTCGACACAGACCTCATAGATAGGACGGCTCTCGAACATAGGGTCGACGCCGCTGCTCATCTGTACCAAGGAGGCGGTATCACCCGCAGCGTAACTTTGGTTAACTAAGTCTTCTGATTCAAGCCACGATACGTCTGGCAGCAAGATATCGGCAAACTTGGCACTAGGTGTCATCCAGTTATCGACTACCAGGATAAATTCACATTTAGATTCATCTTGGAGTAGCTTCTCTGTTTTACGCACGTCAGAGTGTTGGTTAATCAGGGCATTACCACCGTAGTTGATGATCGCCTTGATATCAGTGTCTAACTTGCCGTCACCCGCGTCATCAAGATCGACACCTTGTACACCATCGGACAGGACGGTCATGTTTTTACCGTCTTCAATGGCCTGAGTGAAGGTAAAGAATGAGATTGCTTTCTTCACTGGGTTTGAGCCAGTAGGCATCGACGGTGCGTGTAGAGAAGAGCCCTTACACAGGCCGCCACAGTTAGTGCCCGGCAGACCCAGTTGACCTAACAAGATAGGCAACATGTAACCCGCACGGGTGTTGTTCTCACCGGCAGCCTGACGGTTTAGCGAGGCGGCAATCTGGATGAAAGGTGCACGAGCCGCAGCTAGTTCGCGGGCCAACTCAACAATGAGATGGGCTTCGATACCTGTGATCGCAGCTGCCCACTCTGGCGTCTTAGCATTAACACCTGGAATTGAACTGCCAACCGTAGCGTTATCGAGAATATACGCCTTATAGCTCTCTTCATATCCAATGCCAGCAGGCATGGTTTTCTCGTCATAACCGACACAGTATTTATCCAGGAAGGCCTGATCGACAGTATTAGTGGTGATCCATTCATAAGCTAAGGCTTCGAACAGCGCCGCGTCGGTACCTGGGCGGATAGCGAGCCACTGATCTTCTTTACCTACGGCAGAGTCGGTATAACGTGGATCGATCAAGATAGTCTTAAAGTTATGCTTCTGCTTCTGTACCAGGAAGTCATAGGCTTCGCCCGAACCACTCATGCGGATCTCGGATGGGTTGTAGCCTACCATCAGCACCAAGTCTGAGTTTTGCATCTCAGACACGCTGCTTCCTTGCCAGCCAGGGCCAGCCGAGCCGTATGTCTGTCCGGCGGCTTCATAAATTTGTGACCAGCTATAATCACCATAGGCGTTGAGATAACCACCCTTAAGGTTCATCAGACGGTAGAGACACTGCTTACCCGAGAAGTGATAACGCGCACCCGAGTTATAGGTGAAGTGAATCGATTCATTACCGTACTGATCTATGGTGCCTTGCAGTTTTTCGGCTACGAGATCTAGGGCTTCATCCCAGCTGATCCGCTCAAATTGTCCGCTGCCACGAGGACCAACACGCTTCATTGGGTACTTAAGGCGATCGGGCGCATAGACACGTTTACGCAAGGAGCGGCCCCTTGGGCAGGCGCGCACATCGTGGTCGCCGTATTTATCTGTGGTGGTAAATTGAGACTCTACGCGGGTGATCACCCCATCGGTAGAAAAAACCTGTACTGGGCAGTTAGATCCACAGTTAACCAGACAAGCCGACCAGTTGAGGTTTTCACCGGCAACAGGTGGGGTAGGCGGTACTACTTCAACATCTTTAGAGCTTGAGTTACAGCCTGAAACCGTTGCTACGCAACTTAGTGCGGCACTCATTTTTAAGAAACTTCTGCGTTCCATTATCTTTTCCTCATTGCAGTTATGATTAGCACTGTTTGCATTAGCGCAGCTGGTAGCTAAACGACAACATCACTTGGTGCGCGTTATAGTTATGGTTCAGGTCACCTAAGGTGGTCAGTCCTGGAACTGTATTGACATCAATTTGCGCGTAATCGGTGTCGTAATAGCGCTCATACTGGTAAGCCAGTTTTAACGCCATCTCTTCACTCAATGCGTAGTTAGCATGTAGCTTGAGACTATGGTTGAAAGCGTAGTAATCTCCCTGTGGCGTGGTGACGTCATAGGTGACCAGCGTGTTGCTGGTGGAGTTAGCGAACAGGTAGTCGCCGCCCAGACTGAGCCTGTCTTCAAGCAGCCCGGTATAGGTGAAGCCAGCGCCCAGATTGATAAACTCATCTTCGATATCGGCGAACCAATCCGGGGTTGAGAAACTCTGGCTGCCAGCTTGATTGGATTCGATCCACTGCTGACCGGCAAAGGCATACCCTGACAGATGCTCATCGAGCTGCAGCCCAAGGTTGATGTCATAGCCGTAATCTTCTGATTCGGTCAGACCCAGTTGAGTCTCGTTATAATCATCTTTGGCATAGCGGGCGGTCATATCCAGATTGAGCCACGAAGTTGGGGTGTGATTAAACTTGGCTTCGAAGGCGGTGCGCTTTCTATCAGCCAGATAGTATTTCCGTAGCAATGGGTTAGTTTCAGATGACGTCAGTTCGTTGGTTTGATATTCGCTGCCGCCACGGTTATCGAGGCTGGCCTTGAACTTAAGCTTGATATCATCCAATGCGCGGACATTGAGCTTGGCCCATAGCACGTCATCATTGGTCTGTTCACGGTCGCCATGGCTGCGTTCCATCTCTTTTCTGTCATAGCCGGCCTGCAGACGGTAGTCGCTGCTCAGACGGTAACTGGCATTAAGCTTGAGGCCGCGGCGCTCGGTGTCTAAAGGCACATTCTGTTTAAATGCCCCCGTGATCCCGTTAACTTCATATTGAGCGAATTCCCATACCGATCCCTTGTTGTCGCGCTTGCTGTAATCGACACTGCCGCCGAGTCTGAGAGTGTTGCTCACAAGCGAGGTGACAGACAGTTTTCCGTCTAAGGTATCGACTTCTCCGTCCCAGTTTTGCAGTGGGTTACCGGGCATCTGGATCAAATCATCATCCTGGATCATCTTGCCCGATGCCAGACGAGCACTCATGACGGTGCGGCTCAATTGGTATTGGCCAGACAGGCTGAGTTGATGAGCCTGATTGTCAGGAGCCGGTGCAAAAACGTCATACAGATAAGGGAGACTTAAGGCACCAATATCGTTCTTATACTGACTGACGAAGTAATTCAGGTCTGTAGTCCAACTATCGCCGGATAGTGACAGCCCCGCGGTGAGGTTATCTGTGTTGGCATCGACAGGCAGACCGAAATTAACCGGACGCGGAGTGACGATACTGCTGCTCTGGTAACCGGTTTTATTCTCGTGATCATAACGAACATAAGCCTGATAGAAATCCCGGCCATAACTCAGACCCAAGCCAGCTTTGTTTCTCTGCAGGGAGAGCGCTTGGGTCTGAGTATGTTCACTCGGTGTCAGCACGCCATCTTTGTACCATAACTGACTGCGTGCATCGCCTGACTGATAACTGGTCAGTTGCTGATAATCTGCAACGAGTTCATAGCGGCCAGACTTTCCCGCTTCAAGGTGGGCGAAGCCGTTATCCAGACCTAAGCGGTGTGCCTGGAACTTGGCCTTGTAGCCTGATTTGTTTCGATAATTGAGGTCGGCATCCACACTGGCATTAGCGCCGTCTTTGTCGGTTCCGAACGCATTACCTGAGTGAATGTCATCGCTTTCAATATACGCGGCATTGACCCCGATGGTTCCGGTATAGCCTTGGACTTGAGGGCAGCGTTTACACTGAAAGACTTCCTGTTTAACTGTACTGGTATTGGCCTTGTTCACGCCAAAGTCAGCCGCCACTGCAGAGCCCGTTATCGCACCCGATATGGCGAGAAGTGATAACGTGATGAGGTTAAATTTGAATCTCATTTGAGTTACTCCTGGTTAGCGCTGCAGCTTGCTGCCGGCTGGATGATTGGAGCCATGGATCTGGCTATGGCAGTTGAGACAGCTCTTACCGCCGCCAAAGGCGTCACTTCCGCCTTGTTGTACGACACGGCTTGCATGACCATCGTCCATATGGCATTGCTGACACAGTTGTGGGGCTCTGTGAGTGAGCATGGCTTCATTAACGCTGCCATGGGGGTTATGGCAGTTGGCACAATTTTCTGTGACTGGCGCATGCTCCCATAAAACGGGGCCACGTTTTTCGGTGTGACAGCTATAGCAAGTGTCATTGACTGTGGTGTGGTTCAGTGCACTTTCACTCATCGACCCATGTGGGTTATGGCAATCGATACAGGTCATTTGATCCCATTTCATCGGGTGGGATGAGCGCTTATTCATGTCAGATTTTTGCTGAGTGTGACAAGAGGTGCAGATGTCATTGACCGTGAGCTGGTCCATTACCGGATCTTTATCGGTGTGGATATTATGACAATCGCTGCAGGCCACTTCGTCTAAATTGTGACTGCTGCTATGCCAGGCCATCTGCTTAGGATCGTTATGGCAACCCAGGCAGACACTGTTCTGACTCTGAGCGGAAAGCTTGCTCTCTTTGCCAAAGGCGATCATCGGCTCCTTGCCGCCCTTATTATGTTTGCCTAACGGGCCATGACAGGCTTCGCATTGCAGACCCGCCATAGGTGAATCCGGTTGGCCCGAGTTACCGTGCACTCCATCGAATATTGCCATGACCTTGTCATTTTTCTTATGGCACATCAGGCAGGAGTCGGCACCTTTCTTGGAGTATTTACCCTGAGCAAATTTCTCCGTCAGTTGTTGTTCCAGTTGTTCACCAGTGAGTTGGTTCCAGGGGGCCGCCTGAACTGAGAGAGATAAACACGCGAAAGCGAATATCCCACAAAGTAACTTAGTGATAATACATTTGTTCATCATCTTGGCCTTACGGTTAATTATTTTATGGTTTGGTAACGTTTGTGTTAATTAGTTTGCATTTAAATTGTAGTTTGAATTTATATAAATGCGAAGCTATTACTAAAGG
>SDWK01000460.1 GCA_004195335.1 Shewanella sp. | reverse complement strand
AGATGTGTATAAGAGACAGGTGCACAGCCGCCTTATCGGGGAATGGGTCGAGGCAAGGATATATGCCCCGCAGATAGAAATCTGGTATGCCCAGAGCAAAGTAGACACGTTGCCCAAGCTCAAAGGAGAGAATAAACACAAGATTCAATACCGTCATATCATTGATTGGCTGGTTCGCAAACCCGGAGCCTTTGACAATTACCGGTATCGCGATGAGCTGTTTCCCAGCAGCTACTTTCGGATGGCCTATGACTATCTTAAAGACAACCACAGCCGGCAGGTCGCCAGCCGCCAGTATCTTAAGATACTGCATTTGGCGGCCACTGACAGTGAGGCCCGTGTGCAAGGCATACTCAAGGAGCTGTTAGATACCGCAGAGCCGATACAGTTTGAAACGGTTAAAGACAAACTGTCTTCCGACCGGGCGTTTTGTGCAGTCAAGGATGTGCAGATCCTTCCGGTTGACCTGATCACCTACGATGCGCTTCTTGATGGCGTCATGACTCACAAGTGGTTTTACATCCCATATGTCTATGGAAAGTCATGGTACATTGTCGAAGGTACAGCTCTTATTGACCCTGAACTCCTTAGCACAAGTGGAAATGTTAACGAAATTGGCGAATATAATCTTGTTTTCTTAGACAGTTCCGGCGGGACTGAATCTATAAAGGAAGTTTCGCGAGAAGAGTTTGAAAAAGTAAAAAACCAAAGGATCTAGGTTGCTATTACGCTTTAGGGCATGAAACTAGCCCTCGGGGGACGTTGTTGCTTGATTGCTTTAGTAGGAATTAGCGCTACACTCTAATCCATGCCTAGGCAACCCCGACTTGACATCCCTGACCTGCTCCAGCACGTCATCGTTCGTGGCATCGAGCGCAGGCCCATCTTCCGTGATGATGAAGACCGGCGCAATTTCCTTGATCGGCTGCGTAACCTGCTGGCCGAAACCGGTACAGAGTGCTACGCCTGGGCCTTGATCCCCAACCATTTCCACTTATTGCTCCGTCCTGGCCCTGTCAGCCTTTCGCGCTTCATGCGGCGTCTATTAACCGGTTATGCGGTCAGTTTCAACCGACGTCACAAGCGCTCAGGGCATCTGTTTCAAAATCGCTATAAGTCGATCATCTGTGAAGATGATGTTTATCTGCTGGAACTTATCCGCTACATCCATCTCAACCCGTTGCGCGCTAGGCTAGTACCGAACCTTGATGCCCTTGACGACTTCCCCTGGTGCGGTCACGCGGAACTGCTTGGAAAACAATCGGGTACGGAGATGAGCTGTGATCCGGTTCTACAACTTTTCGGCACAAAGCTCAAAACGGCTCGCCGTGGCTACCGCCAGTTTGTCGCTGATGGTCTTGCCATGGGGAAGCGGCCCGAACTCGTAGGTGGCGGACTGCGGCGCAGCAGGGTCATGGTTCGAGGGGCTGAGGGTTGCCAGGATTTCGATGAGCGTATTCTCGGTAGTGGTGAGTTTATTGAGGGACTACGTAATGATGGGTTTCTGGAGCCCGCAACTCCGTCAACTGTGAGCCTGAGCGTGCTACAGAAGTTGATTGAGGATTATTATCAACTGCCGCTCCGGGGTCTGTGCCAGCGTGGCCGGCAAAATAGAGTGGCTGAGGCGCGTGAAGTTTTCTGCTTTTGTGGTGTGCATTTATTGCAAAATTCCGGCACGGAGGTCGGACGTCATCTCGGGATAGGCCCCTCGTCGGTTACTCGGTCAGCACGCAAAGGGGGGCAAACTGTTGCCAGGGATAAAAGCCTGAAAGAGTGGGTCAGTAGAACGCTAAAGCAATAAAGCAACAACGTCCCCTTTCGGCCAGTACATAATTAAACTTAATAAGTTTACATAAAAAGGCACATAGAGGTATTGTGGTCCATTAATGCAGCTCAACTACTGGGCCAATTATGAAACTTCTCATGCACCTACTCACCCTCGCAGGCAATCTCTACGTTATTCACGACGGCAATCTCGCAGTACCGATCGTTGACCGTGTCATACCTTACTCACACATCTTCATGCTGGGAGGAGGAAGCTATCGATTAAAACGGAGAACGGGAGGCTAATTTTTTTGACCAAAGTGGGTCAATTTTATTGGCCGGTAGTGGGGCATTTGTTTCGGCCATTTACAGTCTATATAATACTCACATCCTAAATACATTGGAGAAACGATGAGAAATCCATACGAAAACACACAATTTGTTGGTGGTCATGGTGGAGGTAGCTTTAAAGACATGAGTGATAACGGTGGTCACCTTACTAGAATTGAAACCTGGAAATCTAGTTATGATGGGCATCCAATGATTAAGTCTATCCGTGTCACCTTCTCAGATGGCAGTTCGTTCACTCAAGGTAATAATAGCGGACTAGACAACAAAAAAGAAGCGTACTTTGATGATACTGAACTTATAACCGAATTATCTCTTTGGGGAAATGGTAATGGGAAACGACTTGGGAGGATTTGGTTACGCACCAATACTGGGCAAATCTACGACTCTGGACATACTGATGGAAGTACTGAATATCATGCACGTGTGGGCTCGGGTATTTGTGTGGGTATCGAAGGAAGAGCTGGATCTGATGTTGACGAATTAGGTTTCATCTTCGTGAAACAGGTTAAGCAAAGCTACATTACTGATTTGGAGTATCCCACTTTAGCTTCAGATGCACATTGTATTCAACCTGAAACTATTCGGACTTTTTCCGCTCAAAACACTCACAAAGATAACGACAACGACTGGAACTTTAAGGGCTCGCGTAGTGAAACAAAGACCTCTATGTGGAAAGTTTCTCGGTCTGCAAAGATCTATGGAGAAACGAGTATTAAAGGTAAAATCCCCAAGATTGGTGAAGTAGGCCAGACCTTTGGTTGGGAATTCACTATTGGAGACGTGCGTGGAACGAGCACATCAGAAACAGTGACCTTATCTTGGGATAATTCAGGAACACTAGAGCCTGGCGAGAGTATTTATCTCGAGGCTGTTACACGTAAAGGAAATCTTGCCAATATCCCCTATACGGGAAACCATATTATCGAAACTATTGAAGGAGACATCCTGAGTTTTCCTATTGAAGGAACCTATAACGAAGTTGACTATACAGGCGTAGAAGTAGTGACATCTTGTCCACCATCAGAACCTTAAGGTATTCCGTTTACTTTCATCTGAGAAGAGGGTGAGGGTCAGGTTTGACAAATGGGCATTCTAATCTATCTTTACACCATGCCAAAAAGCGGATAGGGGGCAGGTTAGAAGCTCCGGATGTCAAACCTTGTATCTAAGTAACCCTGCTAACTTTAAGGGTAACCTGGCGTTTGAAAGAAAGGCGGCTGCTTCG
>SDWK01000459.1 GCA_004195335.1 Shewanella sp. | reverse complement strand
ATGATCAAGCTGGCCCGCACCCAGCCACTGGGTGAATACAAACACTTTAAGGTCGGCGATCGTTAAGCGGTTATCGGCAAAGTATTCACCACCTTGCTTGGTCAAACGTGCCTCCAGCCATTTGAGGTACATGGTGAGCGGCCCCGCCACCAGCTGTTCACGCGCGGTTTTCAACGCATCACCGCTCAAGCCAAAGGTGCCCCCCAGCTTGTGGCTGCCGTCTTCAATCACATCCATCACCTCGTCGCACATCAAGGCCTGGTAGGCGTCCTCCGGATAGAGCCCCGCATGCTTACCGAAATAGCGACACAGGGCGTTGGACTGGGTAATTTGCTCTCCATCCAGCTCTACAGTGGGCACCTGCCCAAAGGGCGTACACTTGCGCACCTCGGCAAATTCACCAAACGAAAAGCGGCAATCTTCAAAGGCCTGGCCGGCACAGTGCAATGCTAGGCGAATAGGTTCACCGCGCCCGCCGTTTACGTCGAAGTATGTGACCTTAATTTTTGTCATGGGTATTTCCTTGTTGTTGACCACTTTCAGGAAGCTTCTTGTCATCCCCCAGTGGCAGGATAGTTGTAGCCTCGTGGCAATACCAATTTCAATGATCATGCGCCTGTTCAGAAAGTCGGTGCTTGTCATATATTTACCGCGGGCTACATTCACGAACTACCGGCAGTTTGGCGATCAGGGGTGCTGAGCGGGTCAGAGATACCCAGGGGGCGCTTGCGACACTGAACCGCCACTGACGATCTGTCCGTCTAGACCTTCCAGCATCAGCCTAGGCGCCCTTAAGCGGACGTTGCCCTTAGTTGCAGGGCTAGGCAGCAAAGCGGACATATAGATTGTGATGCTACCGGCTATATTCAGCAGACCAGATTCTCTATGCCACGACACCTGTTGACATACCCTCTTTTAGTTAGCGCCCCGCCTCAACATCCTGATCCCATCTATCAGCTTCCCTGGTGTAGCTATCGCTTATTGAACGGAGCATTTCTGATGTTCGTGGATATATTAGCTGGAGGGTCTTTGCATCTTCACTGTACTGTTTGGCAAGATCACGTTCTTGGTTACCCCCCGAATAGGGATGCCTTGATGTAGTCCCTCTAGAGTTCCTTTTTCCGCATTCAATAGCGCCATCGAGACTATCGCTCCGCAAACGTTCAGAGATCGACCTCACCGCCTCATGAGGCCAAATTCCGTCTTCACCTACAGAGCAGCGTGACAAGAGGGCACCTATCTGGTCGTCACCTATCCTACTACGGCTGACATTTGCCAGCTTTTCCCTAACGGTATCAACCCATTGCTGAAGGACTGACTCATCCATCGACCCTCCTTTCTCACCGGGTATAACATCAACAGATTTCAAAAGACGGTAAGCTTTCTGAGCAAGATTTTGAGCTTGTTCTTTTGATTTTCCCTCATGTGTCTCAGACTGCCCATCTTTCCGTTTGAAGGCCCAAGAAACCAATTGAACAAAAAAATCAGGGTTCTCTGTTACGTGTTTTGAAAGGTAACGGGGGCGGTAATCTGTGCCTGACATACCAAGAAAGCCCCACTCTAGGCTCTGGATCTGTCCAGGTTCTAGCACATCAGAATCCTGTAAAAACTTGATAGCCGTTAAAATTTCTTGGTATACATCTTGGATAGTTATACTGTCTTTTTCGGATGAATCTGTGATTATTTGGGTAAGGATTGACGCGAGTAACGTGCTGTCAATTTCACTTTTATCTTTATGACTATACAGCAGTTGCCCCATTGTTTTCAGTGCCGAGCAGGGCCGTTTGTGCTCAAGAAAATTTGAAGCCAATGTTTGTATAAGTTGATAATCTCCATGCACTACCCTCCATGATCGAAGTTCTGACCAATAAATATCTTGAGCCTTAATTGGTAGTAATTTGATAAGCCCCAGTGTTTCAGATGAAACTCTAAAAGAAAGGACGAATCTAGCTTGCCTGAGCACAGACCAGCTAGGCTTTCCGGTATCGAGCAACTTGATAGCCCGTTGATAATTGCCATGGGACATACAGCTGATAAATCTATCTGCAAATGAATAGCGGAAATCATTTTTCTCCAGCCACTCGATGGCCATTTTTTCAAAATAATTAGCTATTCTTGAAGCATACAAAGCCTCTGCTGCAACGCTAGGCTCAGAGCATTCGCTAATTAGTTGCACGACCCCTGCCTCTTTATTCTCATCATAAATGGTCTCTATCGCCGAAACCCTCAGTGCTAATATTTTCTTATCTCGCTTATTCTCACTCGCTTCTTCGCGTTCGATCGGGGTGACAAGCTTTGGCCAATGGTCGTTAAATAAAAACAGATTAGCTTTTAGAAAATCATGGTGATCAAAATGATGGTATATGGCTTCTAACTGACCTAACAGGGACTCAGAATATGACCAATTTGAACTAGGAAACCCTCGGTGATGGTCTAATGTATGCCTGAGTTTGTTTAAGATAAGATCCTTTTGCTCAGCTTCGAGATCGCCTTCTGGATAGGAAAGCAAAATATCAATTATGCGTTTAGTCTGATGGGCATCAAAAGAACCAAAATTCTCTATCAGATCACAAACCCGCTCTGCCCCCCCCTTGTCTATCAGACCGATAAGTAAGTTAACAAGGGAGTTCACGTAAGCCGCATAATCTTGCTCAAGAGTACTTTGTTTTATGCCACACGCCCAGTTACGATATGACGGTTTACTAATGCCTGAACTTGTTGAGTGGTTATTCAGCAAAAGAGCGACCATTAGCTTCCAAGCCACATTTGGATGCTTGGGAACTATCACTCTTTCTAGCACGCTTAAGCGGTCTGAATGTGAGGCTGAAGAATTATTTATCCACCCGGTAAAGATTTCTACTAATGAGTTAAAGGGCCGGTTGCTCCAACGAGGCTGTCGGATTAGACTTTTTTGCAAACAAATCACCCCGCCCAGCGCTCTCGCCTTAAAAACTTAACCTTTCAGCACCCGATTACGGCTATTTTTCAATCGCCATCCAATGCCCTAATATTCAAAATCCGTCCAACTCATTCCTCTCTGCGGAGGGTATATAGTCTTTCCTGGCCATTTCCCCCTACTGCTGCCCTTGGGTGGCGATCTTTTCAATGTTGTGCACCATACAGAACATCAACCACTGCGCATTGACCTTCTTTTTGCCCCGCAAGGTGAACCGTTTCAGCCCTTTGTTCGCCTCGATATTGCCAAATACCGGCTCCACCGTTCCCAGTCGTTGGCTGTAGATATGCCGCCCCATCGGACTATCGATCTTGGCTTTCATCCGATCCATATAACTGTGTTCTTGGCGCTCGCTTTTATCGAAGAACGTCACCTGACGACCGTCTTTCTGGTCGGGTTTACGCAAGCACTGAGTTTTC
>SDWK01000977.1 GCA_004195335.1 Shewanella sp. | reverse complement strand
TTGACCTAAAGAATAGCCAACAGCTAACGTCAACAAAGCGCACTTTGAACTAAACCGCTCGCGCGGTAATGGTGTTTTTGGCTAGCACTGCATTTCCTCGCAACATTTTTGCTTTTTTCTACTCTAACTCCTCAGGCATTTCGCCTACAACCAGAGGAGTTAATCTCATGAACATTAGCACTTATTTCCCACCGGAATTACTTAAACGTCTTGAAGACGATATCACTTTGCGCAAACTCGGCTCAGGTAGTCTCGTGGCCTACGTTAGGGGCATCTCTAAACTTTGTGATTATCTAAAACGCTCCCCCGTGAATGCCACCGCTGAAGACCTTCGACTATTTCAGTTGCACTTGGTCAACATTGGCACCACAGGTCAAACAATTAATGTCACCCTGACAGCCTTACGCTTCCTATACAGCAACACACTCGATAGACCTGAGGTGGTGTCTAAGTTAAGCAATGTGCCTGTCGCACGTAAGTTACCTGAAATACTCAGCATGGATGAAGCCAAACAGCTCATTGAAGCGGCAATGCACCCGAAGTTTAAGGCAGCATTGGCCGTGGCTTACGGCGCTGGTTTACGGGTCAGTGAAGTTGTCAATCTCAAGGTCAGTGATGTCGATAGTGAGCGTATGGCACTACGCGTTGAACAAGGCAAAGGCCGACGAGACCGTTACGCCATGTTATCACCCGTGCTACTTGAACACCTTCGCAATTGGTGGCGCTTTGCTAATCAACAGGGGCAGATGTCTAAAGGGGGCTGGTTATTTCCGGGCAATAACCCTATCTATCATATGACCTCTCGCCATTTGAGCCGGATATGTAAAGCAGCCGTTTCTACAACAGGCATTACTAAAAAGGTTTCGATGCATACCTTGCGACACTTTCGCAACGCACTTATTGGAAGCTAAAGTCGATATTCGTGTCATTCAAGTGTTGCTAGGACACAGTAAACTCAATAGCACCGCCTTGTATGCACAAGTTGCCACGGATTTATTAAAGGATGTCACGAGTCCGTTAGATACCATCATGAAGAAGAAAGCGAAAAAAGCTAAGAAAAATAAAGCAACGAAGTGATCCGTTCATGTCTCGCCCTAAACTGGAAGTGGCGGATGTGTTTCGAGCTTTCGGCCAACCTTATCGAGATGAACATGCAGGCCATTTAAGCTTACAACAACACAAAGTCATGTCAGCCATTGAACACTGTCGAACCAGTGTGCTCGGTGGTCATGTTTTGCAATGCCCTGAATGTGAGCATGTTCAGGTTGCCTATAACTCTTGTCTAAACCGCCATTGCCCGAAGTGCCAAGCCAGCTCAGCTAAACGCTGGTTAGAGGCTAGGCAAACAGAGCTATTACCGGTTGAGTATTATCATTTAGTCTTCAGTTTACCTAGCGAACTTGCTGAGTTGGCTTATTACAACAAGGACGTGATGTATGGCATTTTGATGAAAACGGCAGCAAAAACCTTATTAACCATTGCGGCAGATAAAAAACATTTGGGCGCACAAGTGGGGGTAACCTTCGTGCTGCATACGTGGGGAAGTGCCATGACGCACCACCCACATGTGCATGGTATTGTCCCAGGCGGTGGACTGTCTCTCGATGGTAAACAATGGCTCAGTTGTAAAAAAGGCTTCTTCTTGCCTGTTCGGGTATTATCGCGTCTGTTTCGCCGTTTGTATTTAGCGCGGCTCAGCGAGGCTTATCAGCAAGGAAAGTTGCACTTTTTTGCCAACACAAAAACGCTAGCAGATGAGCATGAGTTCAGTGCTTGCTTAACCAAGCACCGGAAAATGGAATGGATAGTGTATGCCAAACGCCCCTTTGCTGGCCCTGACGCCGTATTAAGATATTTGGCTCGATACACTCACCGAGTGGCAATTGCCAATAGTCGTTTAGTGTCGATGGACAACGATGGTGTTAGTTTCCGCTGGAAAAACTACCGTGTCAAAGCACAATGTCGACAACGTGTGATGCAACTAGAGCATGATGAGTTTATCCGTCGCTTCTTGCTGCATGTACTGCCCTCGGGCTTTCACCGTATTCGTCATTATGGTTTAGTGGCTAATGCCGGTAGAAAGCGAAATCTGCAACAAGCAAGGCGGTTACTCAATGTGCCAGCGCTTGAAGCATCAGTACAGGAAGCCGCAGAAGTAGCGAAGCTAGATCGTACTGATCCCTTTATCTGCCCGAAATGTCATGCGCCAATGGTGATCATTGAGTTGCTTGTTGGGATAAATTATCCTCGCGCTCCGCCTGAGAAGCTCATTAACCCCGTAGAGAGAATAGCGTTGAAAAAAATGACAGTATAATCGTCAGGGATAGCTTTGTCTTACTGGCTGAACAGGCGTTATCACATCAACAAAAGAAGGAGTATTTATGAAGGAAAATCGCATGGTTGTGACTTACAACGGTCAATCTAGGCAAGTTAAGAAAAAAAAACCTGCAACCACCACCCACAGAGATACATTCCCCATAGGCGCTTGCTTCCCGCGGTTTCTTCATTGTGGGCTTTGTCGACATCAGTTCCAATTAGATCATCATCACGGCAGCATAGTTCATGACACTGATGATCTACAAACCTACACCAAGGGAACATTAGCACTAACAAATATTAGTGCCAAAAAATGAAGTCGCTTGGGGGATTGGGTTTAATAGTCACTTATGCCACAGGCTGTGTGAAAACTCTCAGAGTAAAATTTTTATGCGACGCTACGTGAATTAACAGGTGGTTTTACCTCAAACGTACTACAGAATTTAATCTACGGAGCCTTTTTTCGTTGATATTATCCAATTACGCAAGTTCGAAATAGTTTTCACACAGGCTGGCCACAGAGAAGACCAAATCTATTAGCCGAAGTTACTCAAAATTAGGTGCGCTATCGATACGTAAGCAGACATAAAAATTGAGGCGACAATTCGGGACACCCATTAATTGAAATGATCCCGATCAATGGGTGTCCTACCTTTTTACCTTTCCAGCGTAGAATTTCATCCAAAATCTATCCTTAGCGAACAAGGTCATCAGTTACCTGAGTGATCATTTCTTTTACAGCTACAAGACGAATGGCATCAAAAGTCGCCGCCTCTGCTTTGCCATACTCACACTGGTCGGCCGCAACAATTTCAACGTCAGCGGGCGTTACCCGAACTGAGGACTCCAACTCAGCCAACGAGTTGTTCGCGAGTTCGAGCACGCGGCCACACTTAATATCGGTTTCGTGATCATCGGCAACACCGATAACCTTGACGTTCTCACCCATGAACGCGAAACCTGCAACGAGGCCCGCCTGCGTACTACTACTTCCAGTGCAATGTACGACGTAGTCAAAGCGAATTCCCTGTTCTTTGCTTTGCAGTACAAGTTCGGCCGCGCAGGCCATGTAG
>SDWK01000974.1 GCA_004195335.1 Shewanella sp. | reverse complement strand
AGTTTGAACCTATCGTTGAACCTGTCATTGAACCTAAAGATGTAAACAGAGTTGTTTTGAAAGATATTGCTTCGGAGGAATCAGCAATAGACAGGGCATGGAGGCGTTATTGTAACAATGGAGAAGATATGACACCGGAAGATCACAAGATAATTATTGACTCTGATTTTAATTTGCCGTTAAATTACGAAAAAAACTGTAAGTTTCCAAAATAAGCATGATTTATAAATTCCAATAAATCAAAAGGCTCGATCATGGATTACGAAATAGAGCAAGATGGCCAGTTGGATTTATTATTCATTCCGCCCAATAGATCTGGCGAACAGCACTACTCTCATCTTATGGATCTCTATGACGCTATCCCTAAAATTCATTGGGGTCGCGTTGGAAGAAATCGTGATGAACATGGAGCGATGCTTCCCAGACAGACCCTACCTGCCCTGACCCGTCAATTCCAACACCGCAAAATCTTTTACCGTGTGACCATCATCCCAGCCCGTATAATCTCCTATCAAGAAGACCAAACGGGTGTTGTCTCTGAATGGGAATATTATCCAGGTCAAAGGGAGGAGATGGTAGAGGCCGCTCTGAGGAAAATGGCAACCGACGGGCAAGGCGCATTATTCCGACGCAAAGGCGATGAGCCCGGCACTGAGCTTGTTGGTGTTGTTTTTTCGATATACGCCCTTCAAAAAATTCTAGCTTCAGTAAAACACACATACAGCTACGATGAGATAAAAGAATCTCTGTTAATTTTGCGTCGAACAACCATAACTGTCTTTGATGAGACAGGTCATTTGATGCGAGATAGTAATATTTTTATGGATATGGGCTTAAACGAGAAGGATAAAAGAGGACAAGCCTTCGTTGTTTTCAATCCCCTTATAACTCAGAGTATTTGCGCACGAACATTTCGTCAATACAACTTCAAACTTGCCATGTCCCTTAAATCAGGGCTCTCTCGCTGGCTCTATAAGCGTCTTTGTCTCAATTACACACAGGCCTCAAAATTTAACCCTTTCAATATTCTGCTCTCTACTGTGATCAGAGATAGCGGCGTAACGAAGTACGATAAAATTTCACACAACATAAGGGAATTTGAAAAAGCCCTCGAGGAACTTAAAAAATGCAACGTCCTTTCTGATTGGGACGAAGCCCGCACTCATGACCCTGCTCGGAAAGTTCGTATCCTGGATGTAAAATATCTGCTTACCCCCCATGCCGATTTTTGTGTTGAGGTTAAAAAATTCAATTTTTCAAACTCTGCCCTTTCCCCCGGGCCTACTTAAATCTTAAATAGACTATCTAGGTTTGACTCCACGAACTATCAAGGGCTGGTTCCACTATCCACAATTCGGGGCCTTCCCTTCCCTTTCCTCCCCTAGCCTCCCCCTCATTTTACTAAGGTCTGGTTCCACGACCCTCACTTTTCATTTAGGTCTGATTCCACGAACTTCACATCTTAACTAGGTTTGGTTCCACGACTATCTAGGCCTGGCTCCACGAGGCATCCGCGCGACGTGGCCTTTTTAGGTTTGATTACACGAACTATTAAGGCCTGGCTCCACGATCTATCTAGGTTTGATTCCACGAAGAGTTTCCGCAAATACAGGCGCCGTGCTGAATTGCGGGTGATTTGAACCTCACCAACCCTCACTAACCCTTTTCAACCTTTCCGGGCTTTCCCAAACTTTTAATCTTTTTTAATAGTAAACAAAAAAGTTCCCATAGTTTTTTACTAAGCTGCCCTCAACATCAAACAAAGCCTTGCCATCACCCTAGATACATGCTAAGGAATCAAAATAGATTCTTCTCAATAAACGCTTCCTATAAGCTTGTTGCTATACTTTTCAGTTACTTACGGGGGCTTATTATAAGATGGGTATCATCATTGTTGTTGTAAACAATAAAGGAGGCGCGGGCAAGACCAGCGTATCGACAAATCTGTCGGTTGCATTGGCCAACAAAGGCAAACGGGTTTTACTGGCCGACCTGGACAGCCAAAGCAACGCAACCTCTCTCATTTTGTCCAATCAGCAATTCACCAATTCCTTTTACGAGGTTTACGCAAATGATCTACCCGTGGAAGAAGCAATCATGGAGACGCCTTACCACAACCTCTTCATCCTTCCAAACGTGGATGATACAGCGACCCTTGAGCCGACCCTTTACCAATCTCCGGTTTCTTCCTTTTCACTTCTGAAGGATAAACTGCGCCAGCACGCTATCGAAAACTACGACTACACCATTGTCGACTGCCCACCAAACCTTGGTCTGTGGGTTACCCAGGCGCTGGTTGCCGCTGATGCTGTTCTCGTTCCTGTCCTTGCGGGGAGCACTCATTCTCTCAAGGGTTTATCCCGGGCCCTTGAAGCCATCCAAGCCATCAAAGAAGAACTCAATCCCGGTCTGCGGTTCCTACGCCTTATCATCAACCAAATAGATCGTCGAAATTCCATTCATCGAGCGATGTTAGAAAAAACACATAAGGATTATTCCGGTGCGATCATGGATACCGTAATTCCTTCCAACACTGCCATTCAGCAAGCTGAAATGGGGGGCATGAGTGTCCTTAAATACAAACCCAGCAGTTCTGGCGCAGTGGCCTACCGAGGGCTCTGTACTGAATTTATAGAGATTACCCACAAGGTTTACGGGGACGAATAGTCATGGCGCGTAAGACTATCGCAGAGATGCTCCGCGAAGATTTGAATAAATCTCCACAGGTGGATGATTTTCTCAATCGTGGCAAAGCTGCGTTAGAAGCAATCAACTCCCCCTCTACGAGGACGCCAAAAAGTATCAGACCGTCTGATACGGACTCATGCGAAAAGTATCAGACCCCCGTATCAGACGGTCTGACGCAAGAGTCAGACCGTCTGACCGTTGTGTCAGACCTAAGTATCAGACCGTCTGATACAAACCTAAATCAAAAGGAAACAATCGAACGCGTCAGACCGTCTGATACATTCGATATTGATATTTCTAAGGTCCGCTCAACGCTTAACATCGCTCCGATTATCCGCACTAATCTGCAAAAGAAGGTATGGAATTTCATATCGGAATCCGACAGTGTTCTAACTTCTTACGCAACGATAAGTGGTGGGATTTCCGAACCTATTGTCAGCATCCGGCGTGTTTTAACCAAGCTTAAACAACACCAAATTATAAGGTGTGAAACGATCAGGAACAAACACCAACAGGGGATGCTCATCACTATTCTAGCTAGGCCGGAAGTATCTCCAATCAAAGGGGGGTCTGATACATTACAGAAGATTCCCAACCTGCCAGATGTATCAGACGGTCTGATGCAACGGTCCGATACATCTGGCCCCTCTAAGATAGATAAACAAATAAAGGATCTATCTATTTATAAAAAGCTTATAAGC
>SDWK01000972.1 GCA_004195335.1 Shewanella sp. | reverse complement strand
GTGCTTTCTTCTTCTTTGAGATGATTCATCATAAGCGAATGCAATACAGCAACATCAGTTTTACTTATATTTGACTGGATATAGTCAACCATCACTTCTTTGTATAAGTCTCTTTTAAAATCGTCACACAATAGATATGTACCATCTGCGACAACATGGTGCATTTTCTTTGATTGGGCGATCCAATCTTTATAATTAGTCATAATCCCTCCCTTTTGCGATGTCATATATGATAACAGAATTTCATTCGTTGTCAATAATGATAACGGTAAGTGTTGTCAAATAAGATAACACAATTGCATAGGGTTGTCATATTAGATAACGGTAGGAGGAGCCTATTGGGCTAAAAGACCGCTTTTATCTTTCATGAAAGAGATCCCAAAAAAACTTATCGATCGCGGAGCGAATTCATCCGGTTCCCTCTCTCCATTTTTGTCCGTTCTGTGCGTAAAACAGTGTCATAACGCCAAAGCGTTTTTGCACGTTTTTCCACATAGCGGAGCTCGGGGTCTATTCAATAGACTCGAGGTATCGATAACCCCCATCTATCCCTTTGGCGTGGTCTTATAGAGATGACGGCAAATGATGAATCCAATAGCAAAGATCACTAAAACGGCAATTTGAGGAATGCTCATATATTCTCCTTTTCCTCGATAATAGCAGAGAAAAAGGCGTGAGGGAGGAGGAACATGATGTGAGTATCTGTCACTGGCAATTTCTGACAGTGACAGATACGGCAAAGTCACACAGTATCTGGACATCACGCTTTAAAATTGCAATTACGCCAACATTATCAGTGGGCGCAAATTGCGTAAATCGAGTTGCGGAAGGACAAAATAAGGGGGATCATAGCACTTCAATAACCACATCCCTCGATGTCCAAAAACGACTCAAAGACAACAAAAAGATAAAATCAGGTCACAAATAAAAGTTAGGGCAACCCTCACTTTTTATCCATTTGGTTTAGCTGAATAGCGAACAAACCATTGCTCTATCCGACCGCCGCGTTTTCATTTAAACGCAACATTAAACTCACTTTCGACCCATTGACACTTAGGAAATGTCAAACATCATTTACGGGAAAAATCAGTTCAAAAGAGCTTACCGTAAACACGCTCTATTTAGCGTCTAATCCAACAAGGCTTTACCGCGTTAAGCGGCATTCATATTCACTATTTCGGGTATGAATTGGCCTCGAAAACTAACCGAATGAAAGTTGGATCTATCGAAAGTAAAGTTTGTCATATTTGGATTTGTAACGTTATCAAGGAACCTAATGAGTAAAGGACGATTTAATCTTAAGTGGGAATTAACCCAGCTGTGCAAAAGTCTTCATCCAGTCGCGATAAAAGCGAGACTAGAAGGGTTTGCGACCCAGAAAAATAGAGCCGATATTCTGAGGCAATGCGCCCAACAGCTTAAAGACGGTGGCTTTATCAACATGAAACCGAGTTCTTTAAAACCGAAACATATCGAATACCTGGTACAGCATTGGCAAGCTGAGAATGTCTCGACTGGAACGATTAAAAACCGCATGAGCGCCCTTCGTTGGTGGGCTGAAAAAGTGGGTAAAAAAGACGTTGTTGCCAAGGATAATGAATTTTACGGTATCGCTAAACGTAACCTCGTGGGCGGTGCCGAAGGTAAGGCGAGAGAGTTAGACCAGGAGAAGCTCGCACAAATCAAAGATCCCAGTATTCGAATGGCTTTGGAAGTGCAGCGCGCTTTCGGGATGCGTATGGCCGAAGCTATATTGCTCCATCCCAAATCAGCATTTGATGAAAAGGTACTCCGTTTAAAAGGCTCCACTTGCAAGGGCGGTCGCGAACGCGAGATCCCCATAACCAATCAAACTCAAGTTGAATTACTTAACCGGCTCATTGCTACCGTCGGTAATGGGTATCTCATCCCTAAAGACCGCAACTACAAACAGCAAAAAAACATTTATAAAGCGGAGTGTGCGCGTGTGAAGCTCGATCGAAATCACGGGCTTAGGCATCGATTTGCTCGGGATCTTTATACTGAGATTTCTGGAAAGCTTTGCCCCGCTGATGGCGGTTTTCCACGAAAAGAAATGACGAAAGAAGAACGTCAGAAAGATGATGATGTTAGGCAGAATATTTCAAGGGCGCTTGGTCATGAGCGAATAAGTATTACGTCAGTCTATCTTGGGGTTTGATTTTGTAAGCGTTACAAATTAAGGTTGATTTTGTCACTAAATCAATAGCTTTCATACTGGAGTAGATAAAGTAATGACTAAACAAGATGACGGTAATGTTGAATTTATTCATCTCCTTGAAAAGGATATTCTGAAGTTTCTTGTTCGGCTTGACGAGATCCATTCAGCAAATTTAATTAAGCCTGGGGAGAGGATCGTTATTGAGGGGAATCTGATTAAGTTGGTTTCTTCTCATTAATCTTACTGCTCCCCCAATAAAAACACCGAAAGTGTAACCAATTTCATTTCCATATTAACGTTATCAAGACAATGCGGAGACCTTCCGATCCAAAAAAATCCACTGATAAGCTCCCTTTTATTCAAATGTAGAAGATTGTTTTTTGTACGACTAAATGGTTTTTTAGTCTATGATTTAAGTGTACGAATTTAATCAGTCAATGCCGAACAGTCTTCACGAGGTACGTTTATGGCGAGTTACGCATATTTACGAGTATCGACTGATGCTCAAGATGTAGATAATCAAAAACATGGAATTCTTGAGTATGCTAATCAGAATGGGATAACCAGTCTTCAATTTGTTGAAGATACAGTTAGCGGCAAAAAAAAATGGCGTGCGAGAAAACTAGGTTCATTGTTAGATACTTTAGAAGCTAAAGATGTGATCGTCTTTGCCGAAGTATCTCGTATGGCCAGAAGCACATTGCAGGTATTGGAAATTCTCGAGTTCTGTACTGAGCGGGATATATATGTGTATATAGCTAAGCAGAAAATGGCACTCGATGGTTCTATGCAGAGTCGGATAACCGCCACCGTTTTAGGTCTTGCAGCAGAGATTGAACGCGAATTTATATCTTTGCGTACTCGCGAAGCGTTAGCTGCACGTAAAGCCTCTGGTATGACGCTAGGACGGCCTAAAGGCACCGCTGAACGCACTAAGTTAGATAAACATAGAAAAGCGATTGAAGCGTACCTGGATAAGAAGTTGAGTGTTAGATCGATAGCTAAGCTCATCGATGAACCACCTACAACCGTTAACGATTACATCAAGCGCCATAAGCTGAGAGATAGAGAACAGCTGGAGCTGAGTATTTAGGTTTGCTTAATTCAGCTAACCTTCTAGAACTTGATGATTCCTTTTCAAGTAAATCCATTAATGACAAAACCCCGCCTTTCCTGCGGGGTTTTTATTGTCTGTAATATCTGACGGCATAC
>SDWK01000713.1 GCA_004195335.1 Shewanella sp. | reverse complement strand
GTTATTGTACATGAGACCCACGTCGCCGCTGAGAATTAAATTATGTATTGAAACCACCCTTCTTCTTAATCCGAAATTAATTCTGTGGGCCATGTCCTACCTTCATGCCAAACAAGCTCAACGAGTCTCCTCCTATGATGCTGTTCTGCTCCCGTGGAGCCTCTACAGTGCCAAAAGAGCAAATCAAGGACAACGGTTGCAGTTGTCCCGGTTGCGGTGTATTCGCTAAGTATGAACTGGAAGGCGGATGGTTCTGCATCTACGGGAAAGAAGGTAAGAAAGTCTAGCCTACCTAATGACCTGTTCTCTGAACATAGTTACCTCTTTTTTCCATTCCCCACCCAGGAAGCTTAGGATGATGTAATCGACCCCCGCCTCCATGTATTCTTCTATCCTTCCCGTGATGGTTTCAGGTGAACCGACGAAGTCCACCGCCGTATTTGTCCCACCTTTCCTTCGGGTGGTTCTTGTAAGCCTTCTCCCAGGCCGCGTCATCGTCCTCGTCGATATAAACAAAGGCTGCCCAAGTCTTGGTGATCTCCCAAGTCCTGCTCGGCTGCCTGAACGAGTAACACATCTGATGCGCTAAGTGAAAACGACCTGAATTGAGAGTATTGTGATGTAACCACTTGAGCTGGGACACCCAAACCGGAGAAAAAATTAACCACCTCAGTGTATCTACCCACCATCAAAACAGCCTGCCTCTTCGCGTTATATCAGCCAAGACTAGCACATTAACAATTCAGAGAGTGCTTACAACAAGCCAAGCCCAAAACGTAGCAACGAAAAAGTAGATGCAAAAATGTAAGGGCGAAATGAAAATGTAAAAATGATAAGCTTTTTACTATTGGCTCTTATTTGCCTCTAATGGGTATCCTCAGAAGGCTGTTCGAGATAATGATCCAATAGAATTTTTCCCTGCTTATTACGAATATCTGATAATGTCTGCCAAAATTGATGTGAAAATTCAGGATGAGCCTTATACCATTGATGAGAAACAGGCATAAACCAATGCTCACGCATAAAGGGGGTTTTAATCGATACCAAGGAGTCGGTAAGTTGCAGATCAACCATAAGACGACGACCAATCGTCTCCTCCACTACATAACCATCTAAACGTCCTAACGCCAAAAGTGTAAAGCCATCAGTAAGAGACAAATTTTGATTATGTAACACTCCCTGCTCACGCAACTTTTTATAGGCAATATAACCTAATGGCGCTGCGATACCATGACGCACACCAACAAAAGAACGTCCGTCCCAATTGAGCTCAGACCCTGCCTTAGTAAATATGAGGTAATCAACAAACCAGATCGCCATCTCGTTATCGGCGGAGCCCTCTTTTAGTGGAAATACTCCCCAGGAGTCACGGTCTACAGACCAGATAGCAGCAATAATTCCATCGACCCGCCCCTGCCTCAGCTGATGAATGCAACGTTTCCAGGGCATAAAATAGAAATCCAATTCAATATCATGTTGCTCAGCCGCCAGAGTTAACAGATCCGTTAATACTCCGTGCTTGCCCAGTTCCACAACACCATTCTCGGGTACGCCTTGCATAAATGGCATATTGTTTTGCATCTCAAAGCAGACTCTAAAGGGGCTGTCAGGTACCTCTTCAGCAATAGAGGCGCCTATAACTCCCCCCATAGACAGCACCAATCCCACAAGACAAAGCCTATAGCTGAATAATCGAATCACAACCCTATGCCACAAGATTAAAACTGCTGAAAAAATACGATTACTCAAGAGACACTCCATTGGCTTATCTTCAATTCCGCCTATAGATCTTTTAGCTGATGAAATCACCTTTGTCCATCGTCACCATAAAGATTGCATCTATCCCCATCTCCCCCACATTGCCCCTTAGAGTACAACTGCCGAGGCTAACTGATGGGCCATAAGAGGTAACTCTAAATCAATATAGCCAGAGCGACCAAGATATACTAAATGGTCATATCAAACGCTGGACATGGGACTCAGTTATCACGACAATTCGCCCATCATTTAACTCCTGTGTTTTTATCAGTTGATAACATGGCGACTCAGCCAATGTCACTTCTCTGTTATCTACTTCATTTACTTTAAAATTGTTGTCTTAATGAATAAAAAACAAGCACTATCTGCCGTCTCAATCCTCATTGCCACCCTCTTACTCGGTGGCACTTTGCTTGAGGACACCTCTCTTTTTTTACGTTTACTGTTTGGTTTGAGTCTTGGGTTCGCCTTAGCCAAGGGCTCGATTGGTTTTGCCGGAAGTGTTAATCGTGCCTATCGACGTGGTTCGACTCAACTCTTACAAACCTTAATGCTGATGTTCGTGGTGACCGCGATTATCAATGCCGGGTTATTACTCAATGCTGATATCAATACTTATGATCTCTGGGTTAATCCCATCAACTTAGGCTTACTCCTCGGCGGGGTGATGTTTGGTGCAGGCATGAGCCTATCTAGCTGTTGCGCGACAGGTGTCATGGTCGAATTGGTGAGTGATGTTCCTCGTGCGTTAACGACACTGCTTTTTTTTGGGGCTGGGGTTTTCATCGGCTTTCCACTCCAGGCGACTCAGGGCTGGATAACCACCACGGCATTTTCTTCGGCTAGCTTCATAGGTAAAGGCGTCTATCTCCCGGATCTATTTAGCTGGGGCCCATTAAACGGCTACTTCATGGCAGTATTGATGACCATCATACTCGCCGGAATCGTGGTGTTTTGTGCCAAGAAGTATGAGAACTACCGTCGCGCCAATGGCTCATTCTTAGGTGTCGATGGAGAGACTGCGCGTCAAAACATGACCGCAAGAGAGACGAAGCAGCCCTTTACCTTATTGAGTGTCGACAGCTATCGACAGTGGCTGGGTAACCTATGGGAGATGAAGACCACGGCGCTTGTTATCGCCTTAATCTTTGGTGTGATGATGATGTCCACGGGCGCTGGATGGGGCGCATCGACGCCATTTGGGATCTGGTTCGCTAAAGGCTTAATGGCCTTTGGGGTCAATGTCGATGACATCGCCAACTTTACCCATCGCCCTACGGCTATGTTTACCACCCCATTCTTCAGTCATGGTATTTCAGTGCAAAATTTTGCCATCATGCTGGGTACGCTAATTGCTGTACTCTTCATGGGGAAGTTTGCCTTCTCATTTAAGCTTAACCATTCACCGAAACAGTTCGCACTTTTCGCCTTAGGCGGCCTGCTGATGGGATTGGGCACCCGCTTCGCCAACGGATGTAATGTTGGCGCTCTATTTACCCCTATCGCTAACTTGTCGCTATCTGGCTGGGTTTACCTGGTATTTTTGCTTATAGGCGGGGTGATCGGCAACCGATTTCATCAGGCCGTTGTAAAATAGCACTAAACAATAATTAATAACTAAGACAGAGACAGAGACAGAGT
>SDWK01000317.1 GCA_004195335.1 Shewanella sp. | reverse complement strand
TGTTACGGGCTTGTGTGCCCAATCTGTTGATACTTAAGAGAATGCGTAATTATGAATGGGGGGCAGTAGCAGGATTAAACATCCTAAAAGTGACTAAAAAGGCAGCACCATCAACTGCGAGCTTGAAGGGTAAAAAGAAGGGGGGAAAGTTTTAAGCTCGAGGCAGAGCAGAGAGAGGTGCGAGCAGATGATAAAAAAGAATAACGAGCAACAAGAAGCAGGGTTCAGCTCTTTACAAAGTAAGAGTTCAGAATGACAGACAAAAAAAAGCCTCAGTGAAGTTAATCAGCTGAGGCTTTTATCTGAGATCCTAGGTTCTAGTACCTAGGATCTGCATACTTAATCTTTGTACTCTAACGTACCGTTAGCCTTGATCTCATCATACCAAAGGTTGTGCCCCAGCGACTTACAAAGAGTGCTCTTGCTAAGAGTGCCCAGTTATCAATGATGCGTCAGCATCACCCACCAAGGACCTGACACAAATACCACAGCTTTCCATCTGACCTCCATGGACGGAGGAAATGGCAAATATTGTAGGGAACAATATTGCCCATGGACTGTGACATAAGTGTTCCGGAGGGGCATTTTTCTTATGACTTACAGCTTAAAACTAAAAGTTAGTCTTTGTATTCCAAAGTACCGTTAGCCTTGATCTCGTCATACCAAAGGTTGTGGTGCTGTACGGCCCAGTTCTCATCACAATAACCAGACTTCATACACTCCATACCACCTTCACTCAATACCGTCGCCATCCAAATATGTACGATAGTAAATGCGATGATAATGATCGCGCTGATAGCGTGTATCAGTAGTGCGGCAAAAGATGCTTCACGAGGAAGATCTAAGCCAGGCAAGACTAACATCATGCCCGATACACTGATAAACAAGCCGAACACAGCGAGTGTCCAGAACCACATTTTCTCACCAGCATTAGCAAAACCACTATCCGGGTGCTTACCTTTGAATGGTCCGAAGTTGATGTAACCACCAACCACTAAGAACCATTTAAGGTCATACATCTTAAATGTCTGCATAGGCATCCATTTAACGACACATAAAATCCAAGATATGATAAACACTGGACCCACGTAATCATGGATAGTCTTACTACCATAAATCAGTCCGGCCCATATTCCTTCACCCACATAGGGCTCCAGAACATGCTTACCTAGCATGATGTTGATACCGGTGAATATTAGCCCCAAACAAGAGATAGCTAATACCCAGTGGACCCACAAATCGGCTTTAGACCAACGTAGCACCATTTTGCCAGAAAAGCCTTTACCTAACTTAGAAGGCCCGTTGACAAAATAAAACACCAAGAAAGCAGCAAACACACCTAATACCGCCAACCCCATTGCAGGAGTGAGATATTGATTTTTTATCTCAGTAGCCTCAATAGCCGATACGTTTATCAGAACGCCACTTTCAACGCCCTTCTTGGTGGTATAACCAGAATCGCCAGCCTTAACAGCACGCCATAGATCGACCTCGCTGCTATTAGCCATCTGTTGGCTGGTTTGATCATCAACAGCAAGCGCCGATGTGCTCAAACCTAACCCCATAGTTAAAACAAAAGGTAAAACCAGCAAAGCAAACAGGCTACGCAGTGATTTTAATAACATACTCACTCCTTTATCGGACTAGTAACAGGGCCATAAACTGAGTTCACAGCCCTATTTGTCCTACGCGCCAGTCTTAGGGGTGTAACCCCATATCGCATTTGGATTACCGCGTGCAGCAATACGATCACGATAGATGCTAGAAACGATATTCGCATCACCCGCTAGTAGCGCCTTAGTAGCACAAAGTTCAGCACACATAGGCAACTTACCTTCAGCCAGACGGTTTGCACCATACTTCTGACGTTCAGCTTCAGAGAAGTTCTCTTCCGGGCCGCCGGCACAGAAAGTACACTTGTCCATCTTGCCACGGCTACCAAAAGCACCCTTCTTAGGGAACTGAGGTGCACCGAATGGGCAGGCGTATAGACAATAACCACAACCGATACACGTATCTTTGTTGTGTAGCGTTAAGCCGTCTTCAGTCTTGTAAAAACAGTTTGCTGGGCAAACTGCCTGACAAGGTGCATCGGTACAGTGCATACATGCCACTGATATCGACGCTTCACCTGGCATACCATCGTTAATTGTTACTACGCGGCGACGTTGAATACCCCACTCTAGAGCGGAATCGTTTTCGTTCTTACATGCTGTGACACAACCGTTACACTCGATGCAGCGTTTGGTGTCACATAGAAATTTCATGACTGCCATAATGGCTTATCTCCTCATCAAGTTCAGTTAGGCTTTAGTGATCTGACATAAAGATGCTTTAGTTTCTTGCATCTGAGTCACAACATCATAGCCGTAGGTCAGTACTGTGTTAGCTGATTCGCCAATCACATATGGTACTGTTCCTTCAGGGTAATTCTTCTCTAGGCTTTCACCTTCGAATACACCCGCGAAGTGGTATGGCATAAAGCACTCACCATTAATCACGCGTGGAGTTACCATGGCCTGAACTTTAATTTTTGCGCCTTCTGGACTGTGAACCCAAACATCGTCACCGTCACGAAGACCACGATCCGCCGCATCACCTGGGCTGATTTCGATGAACATCTCTTGTTGAAGTTCAGCGAGCCAAGGGTTAGAACGGGTCTCTTCACCACCACCTTCAAATTCCACTAGTCGACCAGAGGTCAATGCTATTGGGAAGTCTTTGGCGAAATCCTGATCCTGAATAGTCTTATACAGGGTAGGAAGACGTGCAACCATACGGTCTTCGTAAGTTGGGTACTTAGATACCAGATCACGACGAGGCGTATAGAGTGGTTCACGGTGCAAAGGAATATCATCCGGGAAGTTCCAAACGACACAACGCGCTTTTGCGTTACCGTAAGGCATACAACCATGCTTGATAGCCACACGCTGGATGCCACCGGAGATATCAGTCTTCCAGTTTTTACCTTCGGCATGCTTCATCTCTTCAGCCGTTAGGTCATCCCACCAGCCAAGTTGCTTAAGCATGTCTGCGGTAAACTCTGGGTAACCATCTTTGATCTCTGAACCCTTAGGATAAGAGCCTTCGGCCAAGATGTTAGTACCATTATGTTCAACACCATAACGTGCACGGAAATTACCACCGCCGTTTTTCACTTCACGACCTGTGCGATACAAGATCTGTGAACCAGGATGTTTCATCTCTGGCGTGCCCCAACAAGGCCAAGGTAGACCATAAGTCTCACCTTTAGCTGGGCCACCTGGTGCCTCAAGCGATTTAATATCGAAGGTGCCCCAGTTTTCCTGGTGCATCTTCAAACGCTCTGGGCTCTGGCCTGTGTAACCGATGGTCCACATACCTTTGTTGAATTCGCGGGTCATATCTTCAATCAATGGCTCATCGCCGTTAACCTTAATATGCTTACAGAACTCTTTCTCGATGCCCCATTTCTTAGCCAGCTTGTACATGATCACGTGATCTGGCTTAGACTCGAACAATGGCTCGATAACCTGTGTACGCCACTGCAGTGAACGGTTAGATGCAGAGACAGAACCATAGGTTTCAAACTGAGTTGAAGCTGGTAGCAAGTACACACCATCGGTACGATTGTGCATTACACCGGCCATAGTCGGGAATGGATCGACAACAACAACGGTGTCCATCTTATCCAGTGCTTCACGCACCTCACGGCCACGGGTTTCAGTGTTAACTGATTGACCCCAGAAGAATGCCATGCGGATATTGTCTTTCTGTGCAATCTTAGACTTGTCTTCGAGTACACCATCATGCCAACGAGAACATGGGATACCGGTCGAGTTCATCGGAACCTGACCTAAATGCTCCTCTTGATCGAAGCGGTTTTTAACCCACTCGTAATCCAGATCCCAAACATTACACCAGTGCTTCCAAGAACCGGTCTTAAGACCGTAGTAGCCAGGTAGCGTATCAAACAGCAGACCGAAATCGGTTGCGCCCTGTACGTTATCGTGACCACGGAAGATGTTAGTACCACCACCAGGAATACCCATGTTACCTAGGGCAAGCTGAAGGATACAGTAAGCACGAGTGTTGGCATTACCGATGTGATGCTGAGTACCACCCATACACCAAACTACGGTACCAGGCTTAGTCTCTGCCAGCATTTTAGCCACACGGTACATCTGCTCTTTAGGGACACCAGCCACAAGTTCAACTTCAGCAGGATTCCACTTAGCAGCTTCCTCGCGGATACGTTCCATGCCGTATACACGTTGGTCGATGAAAGATTGATCTTCCCACTTGTTTTCAAATATGTGCCAAAGTAGACCGTAGATATAAGGAATATCTGTACCTGGGCGGATATGCACGTACTCGTCAGACTTAGCTGCTGTACGGGTGAAACGAGGGTCAACAACGATGATTTTCGCACCGCGTTCTTTACCTTCAAGGATATGCTGCATAGCAACCGGATGCGCTTCACATGGGTTAGACCCAATGAACATCATCGCTTTTGCGTTGCGGATATCGTTGAAAGAGTTAGTTTGCGCACCATAGCCCCAAGTGTTAGCAACACCGGCTACCGTGGTAGAGTGACAAATACGCGCTGAGTGATCGACATTGTTCGTGCCCCACATTGCTGCGAATTTACGGTACATATACGCTTGTTCATTTGAGAACTTAGCACTACCCATGAAGAATACTGAATCAGGACCAGATTCCTTACGGATATCCAATGCCTTTCCACCCACTTCGTCAATGGCTTGATCCCAAGAGATCTTCTTCCACTTTCCGCCTTCCAGCTTCATTGGGTACTTAAGACGCTTCTCACCATGGCCATGCTCACGCAAGGCTGCACCTTTGGCACAGTGACCACCAGCATTGAATGGATGATCGAATGCAGGCTCTTGACCTGTCCAAACACCATTTTGTACTTCGGCGTAAATACCACAACCTACTGAACAGTGAGAACAGATAGTACGCTTAATTTCTGTTGGCGCATTCTGAGGGACTTCTTTAGCTTCGGCTTTGCGCATCATTCCAGCGCCAAGCATTGATGCCGCAGCAATACCACCAGTTGCAAGACCTGCAGACTGAAGGAACTGACGACGGTTTAGACCTAGGGCTGGCTTTTTAGCAATTTCACCCTGGTCTGTCTTGCGGTCTGCTTTGCGAGTTAGTCGCATCACACACTCTCCTTATCTTATTATTTAGAAATGTCTATGAACTCAAATATGCCGATGAGAAATCAGCTTATCTTCTTGCTCTTAAACTACTTGTTACGTAACGACGCGTAATAACTGCGAACATGGTCAGTCTCTCGATAACCATCACCTGTAGCCGTTGTTGGTTCAACGCTTGGTGATGCCGCAAGAGCTTGTCCACTGACAGTTGCAACGGCACCAGCGGCACTGCCGACTGCCAATGCTTTTAGCAATTGACGACGACCCATATCGGAAGCTTGCTTCTTCATAGTGTCTCCTAAGTTTTCGCTTAGATTTTCGTTAAAATATGGGCCAACGACTCGATGACCCGCTTACTTTTGAGGACGAATCCTCGATTTGCTAACATCAACTTGTTTGCTTTTAACACGGTGGTTTAACCTTCAAACTCACCTCAAGTTGATGCTCATGTTCAACCCATCACCTACTCACTGCTTAAGAAGCCAGCTCACTGGTAGCAGGTTCAATTTTTTCAGCTTCAACTTTCTCAGCTTCAGAGCCTGGACAGTTCACTGGAATGTCCAATTGAAGTTGTTCAAATTCGTTTGCCTCAACCTCGAAGAAGGACTTAGCCAACTGGGCCACTGTCGCATAAAATGCGGCGCTTGGCGTTTTGGCTAAGTTCGTGCAGAAGCGCTCAATCCAGCTACCGATATGGCGCTGATAGAAGGCTAACTGACGATAACCCGGGGCTTCCAGAATCAAGGTGCCCATCACTTCACATAGCGCAGCAACGTGATCTTCAGGTTCTTTGACATTCTCTTCGCGCTCGAAACCTAACTGCTGCAGGTCTTGACGTAATAGGGCTAATGGCTTGTCCATCAATGACCCTGTCATAAACCAGCTGCCATAAGGCATGATTTCACCACTACCGACACCATAGAAGATGTTGAAATATTCCTCTTCCAGCTGCTCGCTACTGAATTGATTAGCCGCTAACTTCAGCGATAACCACGCCTTAGTCATCTCACTATCGTCTTGTGCATCGATTTCAAGACTGGTTAAAAATTGCAATAGCTCAGCACTTGGCTGACTGCGCAGTAGTGCAGCCAAAAGCTGATAGATGTCGGCTCTTAACTGATCGTTTTCTGATACTTCTCTTACTAATTCGGTCATAGCTAAACTCTTATCGCAGTTGCTGTTCAGGATCTTGAAGGATGTCTTCAAACATATCTTTTACCCGGCAGTCGCCACACATCTTTAATCGTTCGATGTTAGCACTGAAGGCACTGTGGCCTCCGACGACTTCCAGCATCCGTTTCACCATGGACTGGGTAGCGAAAGGGGTACCGCAACGAATACAATCGAATGGGGCTTCCTCTTTCAAGGTTTGACGCTGCTGACGCTGCGCTTTATCTAAATTCAGTTGCGGTGTCAGGCTGATCACCTTCTCAGGACAGGCAGACTCGCACAGACCACATTGCACACAATCTTGCTCAACAAAATGTAACGCAGGTTTATCACCACCATCGGTTAATGCCTGAGTCGGACATGTTGAAACACAAGAAAGACATAAGGTACATTTGTCGCTGTTGATGCTGACGATACCGAAAGGAATATTGCTTTGGCTCAAGCTGGTATCCACTGACGCCGCCTGCTCATTGAGATGATCGATGGCCGCATACAAGGTGTTACGCTTTGTCGTGGCAGCAAACTCACCGGGAACAATCATTGGCCAGTTCGAACTGGTTTCCAATAATGCGGTCAGATCACCTATGCTCGACTCATCGATAACTGAGATACGCTGTGGTTGGCCCATCTCATCTAAAATGTCGTTGGCTAACTTATGTTCACCTTGCAGCATCTGAGTCAGAGTCGGCGCCGTCGCTTCGGTGTTTAACACCAAAATTTGACGAGCTCCCCAAGCAAGAGATGACATCCAGTGATCCATGCTTGCAACCGTTATCTCTTCCAGAGCAACGGGAATGACGGCTCCCGGCAGATCGGTACCGACAAGTGCGGCACCATTCGCTTCATCATGGAAAAGAATAACTGGCGCCGTTTGCGCTTGTTCACGAAAACGAGTCACTAGCTTATGTAGATAAGAGTGTAGTGCTTGCGGGGTAGGCAGATCATAACTGATGGCGCCCGTTGGACACGCATTAGTACAACTACCGGCACCATGACACAGATAAGGGTCGATGGTGATCAGCTTGTCGATACTTTGAATCGCATCGGCAGGACAGAAGTTCAAGCAGCGGGTACAACCATCGATACCATTACGGTTGTGAGCACAAATATCACTATTAACCTTAACGTAGCGTGGCTTATCAAATTCGCCTATCAGATCGGGAAGTTGTGCGATGGCATCGGCTAACTTAGCCTCATCCTGCCCGACGTAAAAGTAACCTGGTGGTAGCATCTCTAGGTTGATGCAAGGTGATTGACTCAAATCCAGAACAAGATCGAAGTGAGCTTTACGTATTGCCACCATGCTAAGTTCAACGGTATTGGTATCGGAAGCGTCGTCTGAACCAGAGGCCACTTTAACCTGAAACTGACCGAGGAAGCCTTTAACTTCTATTAACTTATTGTAAAAGCTCTCAACATTTTCAGCCGAGCTCATTACTTTTTCGAGATGCGCCTCATCCTGACTGGTAATGGATTCATTGGCTAAGATGGCAAGCTTGCCCATATTAGACAATTTGTCCGCCGCTAAACGAGCCAGATCTTCCGGCCCTATGATTAGCACGTTCCCTTCAGTGGTATAACTTACGGTTGGCGGGATCAGATTCTGAAGGATCTGAGTATTGGCCAACACCTGCTGTCGAACTGCTTTGAGTTCAACCTGATTATCATTATTCAAATTTTTGCTCACGTTGCGTTCCTGAACAGTATTTGGCTGTTGCTGTCAGCTAGGTTGCTATTGTTTCTCCTAATCCTTCAGGGAAACCTGTTAATTGCGCTATGTTGAATCTGCGCTAGCGTTACCTATTCATCTGCTGGCTTTCTATGTCTGCTTTTATCCGCAGGCTTTATATGGCCATATCTACAGCAATTCACATACCAAAATTATGGTTATTAAACTTCTCTAAAATCACGTTAAGAAACCGTCACCTTAGAGTCATCTTGCGTTTGTGGTTCATTTTGGGTCAAGTCATCACTCTCTACGTCCAAAATGTCCCCGCTGACCTCTTCACCTGAATGAGTCGCTATCTCCTCCACAGGAGTATCAAGCTTGGCCGTTAATGTCTCTTCGCCCTCTTGCTCCTCTTCCTTGTCCTTAGTGACATACCGGAAAATTTTCTTGGCGATTTCGGCTGAATGCTCTGGCGTCAGCTTAGGCTGGTTAGTGTAGTCGAGGGCATATTCGAGCAGACCATCGATCTCATTGTATTGAGGCTGCCTCCAGAGGGCTTTCAGCGCTGCGGCCTTGGCGGTTGGGTCGACATTGTCAGCCATAAAGCCGGCGAAGCTGCCACCCACCTCAATCTTTTCAGGATCCGGTAGATCCTCGGCAGAAAGAATTTGATTTTCAGCTTGTGGCTCTGCCGATGCGTCAGTCGACGCATCTTCAAGCGACGTTTCCTGGGTGGATGCTTCGGCTTGCTCTACAACCTCGAGTGCTTTTTCTTCCGCTTCTTGCTCATCAGCCACCTGCTGGCGGCGAAGGTTCCAACGCGAAAGTAATCCGCTAGGTTTATCGTTCATCAGTTTGTCTGCCCAAAGTTATTATTACTTGGGCCTTCATTCTTACGACGATTGACATGCTTACGACGATGAGCGCAGATCTCAACCTCACCGTGACGGGTAATAAAGGCTTCGATCCAACATGCTATAGCACCAGGCATAAGCAGGTTAAGTACTGGCGTGTCACCTTCGAGGCAACCTGCGGCGACATTTTGATCGGCAGAGACAGTAGTCGGAACCCAGGTTCCATCATCCAGCTCATCACAGACGATGTACAACATGGCGTTGTCCATATCCAGATTTAAACGGTAACTCGCGCGCTCATCTTTATGCAGCTCAAGCACGACGACTTTGGCGCCTTCCGGTGCTTCGTGAGTCGCCGGTAATATCTGGTCCAACTCCCAAGTCACAGAGGTCCAGCGTCCAACTTGCTTCTCCACTTTTTTAAGAGAAACGTGCATAGGCCATTGGCTTTCGGTATGTTGCATTTAGTCTCCGTCTTGCCTGTAGAGGCATGTCAAGATGACAGGCCAGCTAAATAATGTCTCTTCCTAGTAAAGCAATATACATGCCACCCAAAATATTAAGATAATTTGAGCTGGATCATCAATTCCACACTAACATTAGGACAATTTGTCCTATATGCAATTTTATCTAGGACATAAAAGGACGCTTTCAAATCGTTAAATGAGAGAGATCACGCATTCAGGCGAGGAATCTAAACCTAGGTACAATTATTGCTATGCTCTTTGCATCGAATGTTCAAAATGAGTATCTAGCCTTGAGCCAACACAAACCCAGCCTAATCAAAACCGATACAACGGTGCCGCTAACCATTGCCGTTAACGCTATAGATGAGAATGGAGAGCGAGTCGAGAAGCATATAGCTTGTGAACGTCCGCTCACGGTCTATCTTAACTGGCGTCCGATCGTGACCTTAATGACCTTAGGTGCCCGACCCGAGTCCCTCGCGCTGGGTTATTTGAAAAACCAAGGTTTCATCTCCGACCTTAAGCTATTAGAGTCTGTGATTGTCGATTGGGATGTGAACTCGGCGGCCATTATCACATCAGAAAGTACGGCTGATTTAGAGGAGAAACTCTCTGAAAAAACAGTCACTACTGGATGCGGTCAAGGCACTGTTTACGGCGGATTCATGGACGGACTCGATGATATTGTTCTGCCTCGACCTCAACTCAAACAGAGCATGATCTATAGTCTGCTGAACAACATCAGCGCCTATAATGAAACCTATAAAAATGCCGGCGCGGTGCATGGTTGTGGTCTGTGTCAAGAAGACAAGATAGTCGACTTTGTCGAAGATGTGGGTCGTCATAATGCGGTAGATACGCTCGCTGGTGAGATGTGGTTGAAGCAAGACACAGGTGGTAATAACACCCTCTTCTATACGACTGGACGATTAACCTCTGAGATGGTGATAAAAGTGGCTAAGATGGGCATACCCGTCGTTCTGTCGCGCAGTGGCGCAACTCAAATGGGGCTGGAGCTTGCACAGAAACTCGGTATCACTATGATAGCCCGTGCCAAAGGCAAACACTTCCTCATCTACCATGGCGCCGACAATGTTGAATTCGATGCAATGCCACCTAAACGCCCGGCTAAAACAGGTCAATAGTAACCAGTTAACCGATAGCCAGTTTGAACACGACAAAATATATTTTTAGGAATTCGCTCGTAGAATTCTTCCGTAAGGAACAGTAATGACAGAACCAAGCGAACTCGTCTACATGAGCGCCAAACAGGTCGCTGAGTATTTAGATCTTAATGAAAAAAAGGTCTATTCCATGGCGAATGACAGAGTCTTACCCGCAACAAAAATAACGGGTAAATGGCTGTTTCCTAAGATTCTTATCGATCGTTGGATCATGGACTCTTGCCACAGCGGCATGTTGTCTGATCGTATGCATATCACCGGCAGTGACGACCCTCTACTGTCTATGCTGGTCTCCCGCTTGATGACTCAGATTGGTAAGAGCGACTTAATAAGTTACAGTTCGACCGGTTCACGAATGGGCTTAGACCTGCTTTCCAGAGGCTACGCCGACGTGTGTACTCTTCACTGGGGCAGCGTTGATGAACGTAACATTCGCCACCCAGCACTGCTTAAAGGCTACGCCAACCACCAGCAGTGGGTCATGGTACACGGTTACACCCGTAAACAAGGCCTGATGGTACGTCACGATATGCTGCACCAATGCCAGGAAGAGGACAAAATTGTCTCGCTGCCCTGGCGTTGGGTCGACCGACAAGCGGGGGCTGGTAGCCAACAGCACCTCGAACATTGGCTGATGAAACAGGGCGCCGCCCTCTCTCACCTAAACGCCAATGTCACCGCCTACAGCGAGCGTGAACTCGCCGCCTTTATCGCTCGTGGCGATGCCGATATCGGTTTTGGCTGCCAATCGGTTGCCATGGAGAGTGGCCTCAGCTTTATCCCGCTGATCACCGAATCCTTCGACTTCGTCATGCCACAAGGGATCTACTTCCGGCGCCAGTTGCAGTACCTGTTCGATATGCTCAAGAGTACTCAAACCAAGCAACTAGCAGCCACTTTGGGAGGCTACGACCTCACCGACTGCGGCCAGCTGCTCTGGAATCCCAATTAGGGGGGTTGTCGGTTAACAACTGTTGAAGTAACTTTTTGGATGCATCTGGCTTTGTGGGTATTTAGCAAGTTTGATTGATAACCATGGCCTTATGGTTATCAATTGCTTGCAGCAGGCTTAAGTGCAGATACTTCTGCGAGACGCCGTGAATACACTCCCTGTAGGCTCTGCGATGACATCCATGTCATCGAAGCTCGCAGCCGCATCTACACCGGGTTATCAATCTCTTCGATTTGAATTTGAATTTGACCTTAGGGTGTTAACGCCAAACTTAGTAGCGTGCGTTAGCC
>SDWK01000967.1 GCA_004195335.1 Shewanella sp. | reverse complement strand
CTATATCCCCTTCAACCTGTGCATATTTTCAGAAATGACCGGGATTTATCCGGTGCAACTAGAAGAGCGTAAAGAGGAAGAAGATCATTTGGCTGGTCGAAACTTTCTGAGTCGCATCTGTGGGTGGAGGAAAGAATACTGATAAATTTGACAAAATGAGCACACCTTAAAATTCAGTTATCCTAACTGAAGACACTACCCGGTCGAAAATTTTACTACTATCGAAACGTATGGGTGGATAATCATTGTTCTCAGCAACAAAAAAATCCTTGCCATCTATCCTCCTGAACCACCTGACGTGAAACGTACAATACTCATCAAAAAACGCGACGAGATCCCCAGGTTTTACCTCGGCAAACCGAGTAATCACCAGGTCTTGTTCATATATCCTTGGCACCATAGATAAATCAGGCATCCGAACAACCCGGTCATATTCTTTTGTACCCGGCAGTGAAATAAAGTTCTCGGTCCGGTCAAAACGGTCTGTTTTAGAACCATCGCTCTCTACATGAGGCTCTCTTATCGGAACAAGAAAATTGGTCCGCCCACTAATATCACCAGTCAAAAGCCAGTTCACATCAACATTGAGAATCTCTGCAATCCACACAACAACATCGCCCGCAGGCACGCTATAGCCGCGCTCAAATCTGTTTACGGAATTTTGAGACATCTCAATCGCATCAGCCAAACCACTCTGACCGAGACCTGCGGCAACCCTTGCCTCCTTGAGCCTATCTCCAAAATCATGAGTGGGATCGTCTTCTGCTCTTGACTTAGTCATAATATTTCGGTACTCTCCTTTTCGAAGTCAGTCTTTTATAGATATTTGTTTATTTTTGCATAAGCGGAAGGTTTTGTCATGAAAAATAAAAAAATCATAGCGTCAGCATCTCTCGCAAAATTCTTCGCGATTTCAAAACGAGCCTCACAAAAAGACACAAGTCGACCCACGGTGAAATCAAAAGGGTCATTTTTCATAAACAGCCTTCGCTTTGGTTATACCCCTCCACTGCGGAAATGGCACGCCAAACTCTGTAACCTCAATCAGCGACTCAGTAAAAGCACCATAGGTCGACTTGTGTCTGAGGGTTTCATCAAGGCTCCTCAAAAAGAGGGACTGGAAGAGTGTACCCAGCTCCTGCAACGGTTCGAAACAATGGAAGCCATCCAGAATTACGTTATCGACTCCAGTTTGCATGGAGCTTACTTCTACGCCAATAACTCACCAGGATCTTTTAACGACACTTATAGGCTGTATTGTTTAAGGCATCACAGGTGTTTTTCCTCTAGCTTCACGGACTATAACAGCGAAGCACCAGCAACGAATAACTGTCCTGTGTGCATATACGAGCGAAATCAGCTAGCTGATTGAGGCAGAAGGGTCACGAAAGAGTCAATAATTCAACCCAAAACAGCGGAGGTGCAGAGCATGATTATTTCTAACGACCAAAAGGTTTGCATTTGAACCAAATCGACGGAAACGCCGCTCTGGGCAAACTACCGAGCGGACGTCGAAAAGTCATTCCGGGAGATTTTTCAAAATCTCATCTATCTACTGATACCAACAAACCAGAGCCGTGGGAGGGGTTGCTTGTGGAAATAAAAAACGAATTATCCGCATTAAATGAAACCTTAAAGGGGCAGTCAGCACAGCACATGAATAACCCGCTGAGCCTAGCTGAGGTACTCAATAAACTCCATGTCTGCGAAGAAACAATAAGATCATGGAGAAAGAACGATACCTTGAGAGAGGGACGTCATTTCATAAAAATCGGTGCCACTCTTTTTTTCCATGCAGACATCGTCGATAGACTTTTCGAAGATGCTTTCTCCATACCTGAAACCCATTATGACCACACGAAGGATAATCACACAGCAATAGAGCCTGAACCAACGGCAAGCACACACAACGGGCGTGCGAAAACAAATAGCTCTTGCAGTCAAATCAACCCAGACTATTAATACCAGGAGGCTGAAATGGATGTAAACGCAGAAATACGCTCTCAAGGACGCCTGTATCTCAAAAAAGGTTGCCAGTATATGTATATCCTCTTTTACTATTTTGGTGAGAGGGTTGAGGTGTCAACAAGAGCCCTCCCAACCGATGATAAAATTAAAGAATGGGGGGACTGGCTAGATCGCAACATGGCAAAGATTGAGCGCGGTACTTTTAAATTCTCACGGGCATTCCCTGGCGCCAAACCAGTAAAAATAGCTCACTTCACGAGGCTAGAAAGAGGGAACATAGATATTGACCCCCAAACGATATCTATGGGCGACGTGATCAGGAAATATCGTGATGAAGTTGTTCCGAACTTCACTTCAGAGAGCCAACGCAAAGCGTATGAATCAAAAATAAGGAGCAGGATACTCCCCTATTTTGAAAACATGGCTTTTGGCCAGTTCAACAGCACCGAAGTCGCAAAATTCATTGGCGAACTCGCAGGAACAAACAAGTGAAGGAGCTGACTTTGAATCTAAAGAAATCGCTAGCACGACAGACAATTTTTGACACTCTTACGGTTCTCAGACAGATATGGCTAGCAGGTTGTGACGAATACAATTTGCAACAACGCGATCCATTTCGCGACATGAAGAAATTCATGCCACCAGGTCCGCCTAAACGCCTTCCCTTGGGAGTTAAACCTAATATTCCGGTTTGGCGTTTTGAAGACGCTATGAAGATCGTAGAGAACATGCACCCAGGCTATGTCAATGTAACGCGCATCATGTTTTTGACAGGATTGAGCGCCAGTGAAATTGCAGGGATAAGGAAGCAAGATATCACCGAAGATTCGCTACAGATAGTAAACTTTGTCTCTCGAAATGGTAAAAAGTCCACTCTAGGCAAGACCCCTTATCGGCCCCGCGAAATCCCCATCACGAAGGCAATTAGGACGTGTCTTGAAGAGGCACTCCAATCTGCCCATGATGAAAATCTTTTTCGGACAGCAAAAGGAGAGCACTTTTCATGTTCAGATTTTTATAGACATTGGAATTCTGCCGAAAAAAAAGCAGGCGTAGACCACATGAAGCCCTACTCAACCAGACATTCTTTTGCAGCATGGTCTCTTGCGATAGGAGTCATACCGGACCTCGTTGTTGAACTCATGGGCCATGGCTCTAAAGAGATGGTCTATGAGGTCTATGGTAAGTGGAAGAAGGATCTGAACAAGGACGTCGAATCAATTCGTCGGTTTATGGGTGATGATTATGGTAAGTAATAAACAAAAACGGCCCTCCCAGAACAGGTCTGGAGGGGCCATTTTGCGAGAAATCACGAGAAATTCCTCAAATAATCGGCTAAGTAGCCGTAATTGCTGGTACCCGGGACGAGAATCGAACTCGTACAATCGTAAGATCGAGGGATTTTAAGTCCCTTGCGTCTACCAGTTCCGCCACCCGGGCATGAGGTGCCC
>SDWK01000727.1 GCA_004195335.1 Shewanella sp. | reverse complement strand
ATATTGGGTGGTGGTAACGCCACCTTATGTTTGAAATATTTTTATCAATGTCATTAGTAGTCAATTTGTTATAGGTAGAATTTATGCAGCATCTATTTTGGTTAGTTGAAGACACAATTGCTGGACGTAGTGGGCCTAACAAGGAAGCATGGGACCTGAATGAAATTAAACGCTCAGGTATTGGGGCAATACTCTCTGTCAATGGCGGTGAGGCTTGTGATCCTGACGCATTGGCTCAAGCGGAGTTGGCGTATGCGTGTATTCCCTTTTCCAGTAATGTACCCCCTAAAGATGAAGACTTAGGCTTGTGTGTCGAGCAACTCCCTAAGGCGCTGGCTTTTATTCGTGAATGTGAAGCTAAACAGTTGCCAGTCATGATCCATTGCCGTTCAGGGAAAGATAGAACAGCATTGCTAATGGCCTATTATTTAATGGAAAATGGTGCTGCGCCTTTGCATGCCGTTAGTCAAGTTCGTGCCGTAAGAGATATTGCTTTTAGTGCCGATGGTTGGGACCAGTTTGCTTTCGATGTACTTTACGCATTGCAGGAATAAACGTATTTAACGGATAACTCATGGCATAACCTCGGCTAAGGATAGGTTGAGAGCAAGAGCTTTTTTGGAGTAGGTTGTTAGATGAACCGGCTTTTGATTAATAGCCTTTTGACTAATAGGTATCAAGATGAAAAGTAGAGCTGTTGTAATTTTGATAGCCGTTTTTTGTCTTGGATGCTTATCCGCCTGTGGCTCGTTACCCGATTTTGGTGATAAAGAGCCAAGTTATAAATTACCTGCTTCATCAAATGCCAACCTGGCTAAATTTACCGCCCCCCTCATCGTCAACCATCCCACTCAGACCGGTGTCGTTCCATTAGTTAATGGGCTTGACGCGTTTATTGCACGACTTGCTATCATTACTGCTGCAAGCACAAGCATTGACTTGCAGTATTATATTTATCGCCCCGATGAGACGGGTAAGTTACTGGTTTGGCATCTGCTCGATGCGGCTGAACGAGGCGTTAGAATTCGTATTTTGCTCGACGACTTGACAACCAAAGAGTTAGATCATGGTTTGATGTTGCTCTCGACGCATCCCAATATTGATATCCGGCTTTTTAACCCTTCATATTCGAGAGTCTATAGAGGGCTTGAGTTTGTTACTGGCTTTTCGCGCATGAACCATCGCATGCATAATAAGTCTTTGACCGTGGATAATTCGGCGACCATTGTCGGTGGACGAAATATTGGTAACGAATATTTCTCTAATAATGATGACGTTGATTTTGGTGATTTTGACCTGCTGGCGATAGGGGAGGCGGTTGACGAAGTATCGAATCAATTCGATCAGTATTGGAATGCCGAGGTGACAGTACCTATCGAAACGCTATCGACCAAAAGCTTTACCGAAGAGGAACTTATCGATGCCGATGAGTCCTATCGCGCCGAACGTTTAGCCTTTGAGTCGAACGAATATCTGGGGCGTCTTGAGTTGAGCTTCTTTTTAGAAGAACTCAGGGAACAAAAACTGAAATGGTACTGGGGGAAGGCTGAAGTGGTGTTTGACCCTCCCCAGAAGGCCCAGAAAAAAGATGAGCAGTTGTGGTTACTTTCCGATTTGTCTCAATTTCTGGAAAGTGCTGAAGAGGAGGTGATGATCGTTTCCCCTTATTTCGTGCCAACGGCGCAAGGCACTCAAGATCTGGTTGCGGCATCCCAAAGTGGGTTAAGAATTACTGTGGTCACCAATAGCTTAGCGGCTACCGATGTGCTGGCCGTTCACGCCGGGTATCAGGGATACCGCAAGACCCTACTTGATGGTGGGGTTACAATCTTTGAGGTGAGAGTCGACCCCGAGCATAAACCCTCGGGGTGGATGGGAAGTTCACGCACCAGCCTACATGCAAAAACCTTTATCTTAGACAGGAAATCAATCTTTGTTGGTTCATTTAACTTCGATCCTCGATCGGCCTGGATAAATACCGAAATGGGGATGATATTTCATCAGCCTGAATTTGCTAATGAGGTTGTCGCAGGGATCGAGGCAGGCCTCAAAACGTCCGCATTCAGGTTAGATATCGAAGATGGAGAACTTGTTTGGTTTGATGATTTAAACGACGTAAAGCATCATTCTGAACCAGGTGCGGGTTTTTGGCGTAAGTTTATGGCCGATTTTATTGCGCTATTTCCTTTTGAATCACAACTTTAATAACTATTCACCCAGCCTTTGACCGTCGTCATCTTGTTTTTACTGTGTTAGGGTTATACTTCAACTATTAATTTTATTTTATTTGGTACGCAAATGAAGAGTAAGGCTAGCCAATCCCAAGGCTTATTGCTTTTTCGTCTGTCTCAGAGACAACTATTCGCCCTGGGCACGTTAAAAATCCGGGAGCTTGTTCCCTATACACCTTTAAGTGTGCTCCCTCAGTCCCATCCCACTATCTTAGGTGCGGCGATTATTCGAGGTAACACTATTCCTGTTATCGATATGGCTGCAGCGGTTGGTTATCCCTCTCTTACAAGTGAAGAGTTGAAATCGAGTTATATCATCATCACCGACTGCCAACGAATGGTGATCGGATTTTTGGTTCGTGCCATCGATAAAATTATTGAGTGTAACTGGAGAGATATTGAGTCTCCTCCAAATAATTTAGGTCCAAATGCTTATTTGACCGGAGTGACTCGCCTTGATGACCAATTAGTTCAATTACTCGATGTTGAGCTATTATTGTCAAAAGTCTTCCCAACTAGCCCGGAGATGAATCGAGCAAGTTTGACCGATGTTCAACGAGAAAAGCTCAAGCCGCTGAGTATTCTGTTAGTCGATGATTCAAAGGTCGCTCGTAAACAACTTTCTGATGCTCTGGATAGTATCAATATTCCTTATCAAGTGACCTCCGATGGACGTGATGCGTTATCGATTATGGAGAAAGCGGCAGATGAGGGAAAACCGATCGATCTGCTGGTCAGCGATATTGAGATGCCAGGCTTAGACGGTTATGAACTCGCTTTCGAAGTTAAGAACACCCCAGCTTTAGCCTCTGCTTATATTATCTTACATACATCACTGTCCAGTGAGATAAGCGTTAGCCAAGCTCATCAGGTTGGTGCAAATGAAGCGTTAACTAAGTTTGATGCTCATGAATTGATAAGTGCCATGTTAAGAGGGGCAGAAACTAAGGGGGAGAAGTGCTAGTTACAACTCATTTAGTGGTGTTCATATGTCGGCGCTATAGGCGGTAAAGAGACTTAGCCTCTCTGCTGAGGCAATTACACATCATTACTCCGGATGAAAATTCAGTGCCCAGCTGTTTCATGAGACATAATAAAATGTCTTATGAAAAGGCTTGGGTATATGCCTTGTTAATATTATGCTACAAACGAGTAATTTAGTTGGCTATTTCTACTGAATAACTAGAC
>SDWK01000726.1 GCA_004195335.1 Shewanella sp. | reverse complement strand
GCGACACTATGTCTACTTCTTGACTATGTCGGGTAATGTAAAGTGCATAGCAGTCAGGCTTTATATTTACTCGCCTTGCCGTGGTAATACCGTTTGAATACCCGACATAGTTTCTTTGGTTAGAGATTGTTCAAAAAGTTCAACAGACTATCACCCGGTTTATAACGTGCCAATTTCCCCTCCAATGGTGTTGTTTTGCTCAGCGCCTGTTCCTTCATCGCAATGGTTGCTTCCAGATAGATTTGCGTTGTCTCAACTGATTCATGTCCGAGCCACAAGGCAATGACAGAGCGATCAACGCCTGCTTGCAATAAATCCATCGCCATTGTGTGCCTCAATCGATGGACAGTAACCCGCTTTTGTTCTAAAGAAGGACATACTTTGGCAGCTGCCCTACGATGCTTGTTCAGCAGATATTGCACGCCATCGACGCTAAACCGTTTCCCTCTTGCACTAGGAAATAGCACAGCATCATCACCTCGTGGAGGTTCTCGTAGCCAGTTTTTTAACACGGCGAGTGTTGATTTAGCTAAGGGAATACAACGCTCCTTACGCCCTTTGCCAATGACCCTAATGTGCGCACCTGCGGTTATTATAATATCTTCTTGTTTGAGTCCAGTCATTTCTGATAAACGCAAGCCCGTCTGCACTGCGGTCAGCATAAACGCATGATCCCGCCGCCCAGACCAAGTACTACAATCCGGCGCAGCAAGCAACGCATCGACTTCCGAGCGACTCAGGAAGCCGACCAAGGTGCGATCAAATCGTTTGCTGGGAATGGCAAGTACTCGTTGAATTTGTGCCGCATGGGTCGGTAGTTCAAAGGCTACGTACTGAAAAAAAGAGTGGATTGCGGTGAGCCGTAAATTACGACTTCGGGCGGTTAAGCCTCGGGCATTTTCCAGTTCATCCAGAAATGCCACGATCAACGGGGCATCGATCTGCTGGAAGTCCAGGTTCGATGGCTGCTGATGCAGACGCTGTTGTGTAAATATCAAGAATTGACGGAAAGTATCTCGATAAGAGCAGATGGTATGAGGGCTGGCCTGACGTTGTTTCATCAGACGCTGGGTAAAAAAACACTCAAGTAGGGGAGCTAAGCTGGTAGTAGTGTTCATGACTGATCCCCCCAACGTTTCTCAAGGCGGAGCATCGCTTCACGCATTAATTCAGGAGAACTCTCCAAATACCACTGTGTATCGGCAACATGCACATGACCGAGGTAGGCAGATAATACGGGCAGAAGGCGCTCAGGATCTTTACCCGAACGATACCAGTTCAGCAATGTGTTTGTGGCAAATCGGTGCCTGAAATCATGCACGCGTGGCCCATGGCTGTCGGATTCGCCGCGCAAACCAATCTGTTTGGACAATCTATAGAAGGCGCGATGGATCTGACTACTATCCAACTGGTTGCCCAAACTGGATATAAATAAGTAGGCAGACACCGGTCGTTCTTCCCAATGATGCTGACGTCTGGCTATATAGTCAGCGAGTACTTTGCAGGTCGATGCATGCAATGGTATCAGGCGGGTCTTACCAAACTTGGCGTTGCGAATAGTCAATACAGCCGTCTCTAGGTCAACATCTTCAAGCATGAGGTTACGGACCTCACCAAGACGAAGACCCGAAACAAACAGTAGCCCAAACAGGCAATAATAAACCCAAGGCAATAATGCACAGTTTTTGAAGTGGGGTGGCATATTAAGTGCGGCGTGCAGCAAACTTTCAATCTCTTCATCTGAGTACAAATAGGGTCGCGCCCGCTTTGGTTGAAAGGGCAACAAACCAGGTGATGGGATCTGTGTACGAGGATCAGTCGAACTACGGTAACGAGCAAATCCACGCACATGACTCAATCGTTGGGCCCAATGTGCAGGTTGAACATTTATTGGTAATTGTGCCCAAGTCAGGGCTAATTTCTGAGTGATATAGGATGCCTGTTGTTGCTCCATAAATGTCGCAAAATCCAGTAATGCATGACCCGCTTCCCGTAATTTGAATCCCAGATTACGCCGCATGTCCAGATACTCATGAATGTCCTGTCGAAGCGTATTCATTGTGCACCTCCTGGCCATGGCAACGCCAGCGTTCGCAGTGCATCAAGATCAACCTTGGCGTAAATCTTTGTTGTTTGTGGATGACGGTGGCCCAATACATCGCCGATCTCACCAAGTGAAGCCCCTTGCCGTAACATCTCGGTAGCCAGCCCATGGCGAAACTGATGTGCGCCATAAGTCGGCGCATTTATCTTAGCGCGCTTGAGTGTATGGCGAACGATTGAACTAACGCTACTGGAACCTAGAAAGCCATGAATTGGGGCTTTTGCCCGTAAAAATACGCGTCGGCTAGTGCAAAATGGTCGCCCATTTCGTAAATATGTAGCAATCGCTTTACCCACCTCCTCTGATAAGGGAAATTCGTTACACCTGCCACCTTTACTGCTAACGCTTAATGTGCCGGTGTGCCAATCAATGTCGTCGAGTTTAAGACATACGACTTCGCCTGCTCGTAATCCCAGTCGCGCGAGCAGCAACAGCACAGCATAATCGCGACGCCCGATAGCCGTTTGCCGATCAATACTGGCCAACAACTGCTCGACTTGTTCTGGCGCAATCGCACGAGGGATTGATGGCATTGACCAGTTGGCTACTACGGGCACTGCGGCAGCTAAATCAAGCACTACCACACCGTGATAACGAAGATATGTCAAAAAAGAGCGCAATGCACTGGTCATAAGCTTCGCTCGATTCCTATGTAAATGCGCTGCCTGATACTGTACAAATCTCACTACATCACGGGCACATAAATGTGAGAACTCAGTAGGTCCGTCGCCAAAACAATGCTTAAGAAAACAGCGTATAAACGGCACATAATTGAGAATAGTTGCTTTGGCCAAATTGCGTAACTCAGACAGGTATTGTTCATATTCCTGCGAACAACATTCAGCGGGAGTTGGTTGAGATACAAATACCTCTTCTGTTGGAATAACACTGTTACTGCACAGAAAATCAACAAGATGTCTGAGCGTGGCAATATCTGATCGGCAAGGCTTTACTTGCTGAGCACGATATTGTAAATATTGCTGCGGGTGAGCGGTGATAATACTGTGTAATTCGACGCCCTCCCTTTTAAGCCATTGACTAAAGCCTGCAACAAGCCGTACTTGTGGACGAATTGAACTCAGAGCATATCCCTGTGCAGTAATGAATTGTGCAAATAAACCAATATGTGCCTTGAGCGGCCCATCAGGCTCTGCCGATAAAACGATTTGGTTATTGATAACATACTTCATGGTGGACTCCTCCCCAATGTGGGACAGGTGGAAAGAGTCCTAACTATATCGTCACTTATGCGCTTGGCGGCAGGGAAACCGCTCTCTCGTGGCTCTACAAGACATAGTCAAGAAGTAGACATAGTG